>NZ_JAMTCC010000035.1:0-54533 GCF_025370265.1 Shewanella septentrionalis
TGTTCTGGCGTATCCGCTATTTGGGCTCTAATCGGATTCAAATCAACATAGGCTATACAGGTTAACACAGCGGCTTCATCGAGTAAGGCTTGGGATTTAAAGCGTCCTTCCCAAAAACGACCAGTACAGTTATCCTCTTGATTTGCTTGTCTTGCTATCGGTTCATTAAGGCAGCGCATAAACCATGAAATATCGCATAATCGGCTACGGTAAATTGCGATTGAATGCCTTAATCTGTTGACCTCGTGAGCTTCAACTAACTCACCTTTAGCGAATTTTTGTGTTAAGCCATCACCTTTAAACAGCTTATGCCATTGCTCAAGCACTTCACGGTCAGTCCAACGATTAGCACTGTCGATATCCACCCGCAGCACCACATGCAGATGATTGGACATCACAGCAAAGGCCGCCACATCAATGGCAAAAACGGCTTCAAGTTCAAACAGTAGTGACTCAACCCAACTACGGCGATGGTCATAGTTTTTCCCTAAATAGGCATCATCTCCACATAAAAATGCACGCCGAACAACACGGCTACAGCAATGGTAATAGGGAGTATCTTCAACACTAATCTGAGTTCTTCTAGGGCGCGGCATCACATGCTCTCCACATAAACACTTTATTGAGTCTAGTCGAGGCCCATAAAACTCGCGATTTAAGATGGGTGGCACGATTTACTAACAGAATTTGGTACAGCGATTAGAGCGCACTGGCAAACAGAAAACAATCAACACTGGCTTTTAGATACGCTATTTCAAGAAGACAAGCAGAAGATGTATGATGAAGACGGTGCCAGTATCTTAGCAATTTTAAGGCGTTGGGCATTAAATTTAGTGAAATTACATCCCGCAAAAACGACTCAAAATCAGAAGTTTAATAGGGCATGCTAGAGTGATGACTTCAGAGAGGAGATTATTTTTGGTGCTGGTCAAAAAGTGTAATCAGCCCCTGGCTGTTAAGCCACTTTTGTGATCAATAAATAGGTTTATTTTGAAAAATAATAATTTAATGAGAGTACAACGAGATGAAATTATTTGATGTCCAATTACCATTGGAAGACGGTAAGTACCACAATAAATTTGCGGTGCTCTGCACAGAACCTGCGTATTGTATTGAAAAAGACATTATTAGCGATTGGGCGATAAATTTTCAGGATAAAGATGGTAAATTTGTCAATGAGTTCCAAACTACGTTTCATTCATCATTTTGGGAGCTATATTTACATAAAGCTTTTAATGAAATGGGGTTTTCAATAGATTTCGACCCGAAGCACTACGCGCCAGATTTTATATTAAATGGAGAAGATGGATTTAATGTTGAAGCTGTTGTTTCAAATATTAAAGCTGATGGTGAACCCGAGAGTAGCCGAACATATGATCACCACCTTCAAAATTTGATGGAATTTAGCAGTGATGAAGAGTTTTCTTCAATAATTGATGAGGCTATTGTCAGGCACTCAAACTCGATGCAATCGAAATTAAAAAAATACATTGGGCATAGCAAAAATGGCAAAATAAAGAAAGGTTATAGAGATCTTACTTGGGTAGATGAAACTAAACCTTTTGTTATAGCTCTTGCTTCTTATGACCAAATTGAATATGGCAAAGAATCGTTTTATTCAATGCTAGCATTATTGTATGGATTTTATTTTTCTCCAGAGAAGTACGGATATGAATTAAAAGAATCTATAAAAAAGCCTTATACAGATTCAGATATAAAATTAGGTATTTTTAAAGATGAGTCATTTTCTGACATTTCAGCAGTTATATTTACATGTAATTTAACCTTAGGCAAACTTACTTCACTCGCCATTTCACAAGGCATGCCATCATTCAAGTCATCGATTTTGATCAAATTGCTTGATGAAAATATTGATGGGGACTTCATTCGCAGCATGCCAATGGAAGTAACACCCACTACTCCCGAATCTTTATTTGATGGCTTATATATTTTCCATAATCCTAAAGCAAAAATAAAACTATCTTCTGAAAAGTTTTCACAGAGCAAAATAATGGAAATTACTAGTGATTTCAGTTCGTTTACTTTTTCCGAAGGTAGATTACCTCCAATAAGAGCAAGAATTACAGAACTAAGACCTCTTAAAGAAATTTTTATGCGAGAGGCTGAACTCCAATACAACCGTCACTTATACGAAGAAAGCATTGCAAATGAAGAGAGATATTTTCAAGATTCTATGGAAATGGAAAAGAAAAGAAGTGATGAAAAGTTGGCTGAATTTTATTCAGAACGCTTTGAAAAAAAAACACAAAAGAAAAAAACTGGTAGGAACGCTCCGTGTCCATGTAACAGTGGAATAAAGTATAAAAAATGTTGCTATTTTCTTACTTAATTTAATTGTAAGCATCGCTAAAAAAGATCAAAGATGGATATTTTCTATCAGTACCTCACTTTGAATGGGGCAATAACGAGTTAACAAAAAGGCGAACCTTGCGGTTCGCCTTTTTAGTGCTCTACTAGCTAGATTGTCACAATCTTAATTACCTGTTACAGACTTCATTAAAACTGTCACAAACTTCATTACCAGTTATCAACTATTCAGCCCCTACTCGTAGTCTGATAATGGCGCACAACTACACATTAGGTTACGGTCGCCGTATACGTCATCAATACGATTCACAGTTGGCCAGAACTTGTTAGTGCGTACTGCTGCACTTGGGAACACGGCCACTTCGCGGCTGTATGGACGCGTATCAAACTCTGGGTCCATGATATCAGCCATAGTGTGCGGTGCGTTGTGCAGCGGGTTGTTGTCCACTGGCCATTCACCTGATTCCACTTTGGCGATTTCAGCGCGGATTGACACCATAGCGTCGATGAAACGATCGAGTTCCACCTTAGATTCAGATTCCGTCGGCTCAATCATCAGGGTACCCGCAACAGGGAAGCTCATGGTTGGCGCGTGGAAACCGTAGTCATTCAAACGCTTAGCGATATCCATTTCGGTCACGCCTGAGGCTTCTTTCAGTGGACGTAGGTCGATAATACATTCATGCGCGACGCGATCGTTACGGCCACGGAACAATACTGGGTAGTGTTCTGACAGCTTCTTCATCACATAATTTGCGTTTAACAGCGCAGTTTGGGTCGACTTTTTCAGGCCCTCTGAACCAAGCAGCTTAATGTACATCCAGCTGATCGGCAGAATGCCAGCGCTACCATAAGGTGCAGCTGATACGGCACCGTTGTTGTCGCTTTCACGGCCCGGTTTCACCACAACGTGACCCGCAACAAATGGGGCTAAGTGCGATTTCACACCGATTGGGCCCATACCTGGACCACCGCCGCCGTGTGGAATCGCGAAGGTTTTATGCAAGTTAAGGTGTGAGACGTCGGCACCGATAAAGCCAGGAGACGTTAAGCCGACCTGAGCGTTCATGTTAGCGCCGTCTAAGTACACTTGACCGCCGTGCTGATGCACTATGTTACAGATTTCGCGGATAGATTCTTCATACACACCGTGGGTCGATGGGTAAGTGATCATGATGCAAGACAGGTTTTCAGCCACTTCGGCAGCTTTCGTCTTCAGATCTTCTAAATCGACGTTACCTTGCTTATCGCACGCCGTCACCACCACTTGCATACCGGCTAATTGCGCCGATGCAGGGTTAGTACCGTGGGCTGATTGCGGGATCAAACAGATATTTCTGTGCGCATCGCCACGTGACTCATGGTATTTCTTGATGGCTAACAGGCCAGCGTATTCACCTTGAGCGCCTGAGTTAGGTTGGATACACACAGCGTCATAGCCTGTGATGTTCACTAACCAAGTCGACAGCTCTTCAATCAACTGGGTGTAGCCTTTAGCTTGATCCAGTGGGCTGAATGGGTGCATGTTGGCAAATTCTGGCCAGCTCACGGGCAGCATTTCAACCGCTGCGTTTAACTTCATGGTGCAAGAGCCCAGTGAAATCATCGAGTAGTTAAGTGCTAAGTCTTTGCTTTCGAGACGTTTGATATAACGCATCATCTCGGTTTCGCTTTGATAGCGATTGAAGGTTGGGTGGCTTAAAATCGCATCTTGGCGCACGAGTGCCGCCGGAATCGATTGGCTACCTTGGCTGACGATTTGCGCGTCTAACGCGACAACATCTAAACCATGGCCAGCACCTAAAATCACATCGAACAGGGCGTCGATATCTGTGCGCAACGTGGTTTCATCTAAACTTATGCCCACAGTACCGTCGGCATCAAAACGTAGGTTCATTTCAGCAGCCAGTGCGCGTGCATTAACAGCAGCAACATCTAAGCCTTTGATGCTGATGGTATCAAACCAAGTGCTGTTGACTAAGTTCACGCCCTTCGCTTTTAAGCCTGTAGCTAAAATATCGGCGAAACGGTGAATGCGTGATGCAATAGTTTTCAGGCCATCTGGGCCGTGGAATACGGCGTAGAAAGACGCCATATTCGCTAACAGAATTTGTGCAGTACAAATGTTGGAGTTGGCTTTTTCGCGACGGATATGTTGCTCACGAGTTTGCATTGCCATACGCAGTGCGCGGTTACCACGGGCGTCTTTGGACACACCAATGATACGGCCAGGCATAGAACGTTTGTGCTCGTCACGGGCAACGAAGAAGGCAGCGTGTGGACCACCAAAGCCCATTGGCACGCCAAAACGCTGCGCACTACCAAAGACCACATCGGCGCCCATAGCGCCCGGTGATTTCAGTAATACCAAGGACATAATGTCGGCAGCCACAGTCACAACCACATTCTTCGCACGCAGGGTGGCGAAGAATTCAGTAAAGTCAGTGATTTGACCGAAACGGTTAGTATATTGGAACAAGGCACCAAACAGTTCGTGATTAACGGCTTCAGATGCAGGGCCAACTACCACTTCAAAACCGAAACACTCAGCGCGAGTTTTTACTACGTCTAAGGTTTGTGGGAACACATCATCGGCAACGAAGAAGATATTGGCTTTTTTCGCTTTAGACACACGCTTAGCCAGCGCCATCGCTTCGGCTGCGGCGGTTGCTTCATCTAACAAAGAAGCAGAAGCCAAATCTAAACCCGTTAAGTCCATCGACACTTGTTGGAAGTTTAGAATGGCTTCTAAACGGCCTTGGGCGATTTCTGGCTGATATGGCGTGTAAGCCGTGTACCAACCTGGGTTTTCAAATACGTTACGCAGGATCACGTTTGGCACTTGAGTGCCGTAGTAACCCATACCTATGTAGCTCTTAAATACTTGGTTTTGGTCCGCTAAACCACGAATGTAGGCAATGCCTTCGGCTTCGCCGCAGGAATCACCAATGCTCAGGTCTTGGCTTAAACGGATCGACTCAGGCACGATTTGCGCGGTCAGATCTTCCAGTGACTCAGCACCAACAAAATTCAGCATAGCTTGCTGTTGGTTGCTATCTGGGCCGATATGACGACGTAAGAATAAATCGTGCTGTTCTAACTGAGTAAGGGTTTGCTTGGTCATGATAAACCTTGTTCCAGATTTGCCGAAATTCAGAACTGTAGGGTACTGATTAACGGGCTGTTGTTATGTCAATCTTGCGCTAAAACAAACGAAGCCCCTCAGGGCTTCGTTAGCGTCGACGATTAATCTTCGTCGATTACAGCTTGGTAGCCTTCGGCATCCAGCAGGGCGTCGACTTCTGATTCGTCAGAAGGCATCACGCGGAAAAACCAGCCTTCGCCGTAAGCGCTGCTGTTAACGAGTTCTGGAGAATCTTCCAGCGCTTCGTTCACGGCAATCACTTCGCCAGAAATAGGGGCATAAATATCAGACGCCGCTTTTACTGATTCAGCTACAGCACAGTCTTCACCCGCAGTAACAGTGTCGCCAACTTCTGGGAGTTCAACGAAAACCATATCACCTAACAGCTCTTGGGCGTGTTCAGTGATACCTACTGTGTAGCTGCCGTCTTCTTCCTTGCGGATCCATTCGTGTGAAGAGGCGTATTTCAGTTCTGTCGGAATATTGCTCATTGTTCTTGTTCCTTGTTCCGTTTTTTTAAAATGCTTGTTTACCGTTGCGCACAAAGTTTGGCGCTACTACTCTAACAGCCACACGTTTTTTACGCATTTCGACTTCCGCCGTATCCCCAATCGAGTTAGGAACACGCGCCATCGCAATAGAATAGCCCAATGTTGGCGAGAAAGTACCGCTGGTAATCACGCCTTGGTGCTCAACACCGGCTGAGTCGGTGAAAAATACTGGCATATCATGGCGTAACACGCCCTTTTCTTCCATCACTAGACCAACAAGTTTGTCGGTTCCGGCATCGCGAAGTGTTTCGAGGGCTTTACGGCCGATGAAGTCACGGTCGCTCGGTTCCCATGCTATGGTCCAGCCCATGTTGGCGGCCAATGGGTTGATGGTTTCGTCCATATCTAAGCCGTAGAGATTCATACCGGCTTCGAGGCGTAGAGTGTCACGGGCACCGAGACCACAAGGTTTAACACCTTGATCTAACAATGCTTGCCACATAGCTTGGGCTTCGTCTTCTGGGACGATAATTTCGTAGCCCGCTTCGCCTGTGTAACCCGTTGTCGCAATAAACAGAGAACCGGCTTGCTTGCCGAAGAAAGGTTTCATGCCTTCGATGGCGGCGTTTTGCTCGACACTGAGCACGGCAGCGGCTTTCGCTTTAGCGTTAGGACCTTGAACGGCGATCATCGCCAGTTCTGGACGCTCAGTCACAGTGACGTCAAAACCTTGGGATTGCTTGGCGATCCAAGCGAGATCTTTTTCGCGGGTCGCTGAGTTCACTACCACGCGGTAGTTAGTGTCAGTGAGGTAGTAAGTGATGAGGTCGTCGATGACGCCAGCATTTTCGTCTAACATGCCGCCGTATAAGGCTTTACCTGGAACTTTAAGCTTAGCCACATCGTTTGCCAGCAACTTACGCAGAAATGCACAAGCGTCGTTACCAATCACATCAACCACAGTCATGTGGGAAACGTCGAACATACCCGCGTCTTGACGCACGGCATTGTGTTCTTCGATTTGTGAACCATAGTTGAGAGGCATGTCCCAACCGTGGAAGTCGACCATCTTAGCGTTTGATTCTAAGTGCTTGTTAAACAGAATAGTTTTGTTAGCCATTGTTATCCCTTTTTTGCGGCCTTTTTCAGGTCTCTGCCTAGTGTAGGGTGTAGATACTAGGGTCTAAAATGCGGCGAAATTATACCTTGCGTCACAAATTTGTATACAGGAGATTTTTCTAATCCGAAGTCAGTGCCATTAGATTTTCTCATCTTTAACCTGTAATTTTTTTACATGCGAAGACCAGATTTGCGCAGCTTGCAATCAAAATGCTGATAATAGCGGCAATTCTGATCACATTAGCGCAACCTAGGCTAACGACACAACTTAGGCAGCGCCGACTTATTGCCCATGGCCTGTTGTATGAACACTGTTTTCAGCCCAGCGACATTATCAACCAGATTTAAGCCCAGATCGCGGATCGCTTTTTTCAGCGGATTCGTCCCTTCGAATAAGCGTTTAAAGCCTTCCATCGCCGCAATCATCTCCATCGCATCGGCTTTACGCCAACGTTCCAGCGCGCGCAGTTGGGCATAATCGCCGATATCTTTACCCGCTTGCTGTAATTCACTGATGACTTCGATGATGCTGGCCGCATCTAAAAAGCCGAGGTTAACCCCTTGGCCCGCCAGTGGATGGATAGTGTGGGCGGCGTCGCCTGCCAACACTAAACGGTGGCGGGCAAAATGGCGGGCGTAGCGCATCCGTAATGGGAAGGCTTGGCGCTCGCTTTCCAGCTGGCAAATCCCTAAACGACCGTCGAACGCCGCGGTTAAGTTGCGCTCGAATTGCACTTTGTCCATCGCTAATAATTCATTGGCGCGCTCGGGCGGCACCGACCAGACGATGGAGCAGAGATTGTCTTCATACAAAGGTAAAAATGCTAACGGGCCGTCCTTTAAAAACACTTGGCGGGCGGTGGCAAGGTGCGGCATTTCGGTGCGGATCGTCGCGACGATTGCGTGGTGGCCGTAATCCCAAAACGTCAGCGGGATCTTACATTGTTCACGCACCCAAGAATTAGCGCCATCGGCAGCGATCACCAAGGCAGCACTCACACTTTCTATTCCAGACTCGGCACCATTGGCGAGGGTCAGCCAAGCTTCGCGCTCACCAAAGGCAATGCGTTCTAAGCGTTGGTTTTCGATATGGGTGATATTGTCAAACTCACCGACGCGTTTGGCGAGGGCAAAGCTAATGGCATCGTTTTCGATAATCGCGCCGAGACTGGTTTCGCTGATGCTGTTGGCGTCAAAGGCAATTTTGCCAAAACCGTCTTTATCCCACACCGCCATTTTTTGATAAGGCGTGGCGCGGGAAGTGTCTAAATAAGTCCATGCACCTAAGTTTTCTAACAAGCGCTGACTCGCCTTATTGATGGCGCTCACCCGTAAACGCGGCTCGCCGACTACGGCATCTGTGTGGCCCGCATCGATAACGACGACATTAAGATTGGCCTGCGCCAATCCAATCGCGGTGGCGAGTCCCACCATGCCGCCACCCACAATGGCGATGTCATAGGCTTGTGAACTTAACATGGGTACATCCTTTTCGCGTTGCGATACCAGTAATGAAAAGCGAGTTATTTCCAGCCCATCGCCTTTTGAGCAACGGGGGTTTTAAGTGGCGGAAACCAAGATAATAAGCGCAAGCCTAAGTTACGACCCAGCGCCATCGGCCAGTATTGGTTTGAAAAGCCGCGGACTAAAAATTCGATATTGCGGATAGTGCTGTTTCTGTCGTGCTCACGGACATTGAGATAAGCATGGGTCACGGCGGCGGAGCCGATATCATCACCCTGATCTAGCGCCGTTTTGAGCACCTCAAGTAAGCTCACTACATCACGCAGCCCTAAGTTAAATCCTTGCCCCGCAATAGGATGCAGCGTCTGCGCCGCATTGCCGATAAACACACATCTGTGATGGATTGGCCTTGGCATATACGACAAATTAAGCGGATACGCATGGCGCGCGCTGACATCGATAAAGGTGCCTGCTCGATAACCAAAGGCCTGCTGCAGCGCCGCTAAAAATTCCGCTTTCGGCGCGGTTTGCATCTGTTTAGCCCGCGCATCATCGAGCGCCCACACAAGTGATAAGCGAGGTTGACCTTGGCTATCAGCCATAGGCAACAACGCTAAGGGGCCCGTTTGGGTAAAACGCTCATAGGCCCAATGTTGGTGGAGCTTATCGGTTTGAATATTGGCGATAATCGCAGTCTGCTCGAAGGCAACTTGGGTCACGGGCAAATCAAAACTGCTGCGCACTTTGGATTGCAGACCATCGGCGGCAACCACGAGTTTGGCTTTAAGGCGCTCGCCCGTATCGAGCACTAAGCTGTGGCCTTCAACGGCGGGTTCCACTTGGGCAAGCTTGGCGGGGCAATAGAGTTTTACCTCGCTCTTGTTCAACTCGTTAAACAACACTTGGCCGACACGCTCAAGCTCGACCACTTGGCCTAAGGCATCTAAATGAAACTGCGCAGCATTGAGTTCTGTCATGCCAAAGTGGCCGCGATCCGACACATGGATATTTTCAATCGCCGTGCCCAAATGGGCGAGCTTTGGCCAGAGGCCTAGACGGGATAATTCGAAAATAGAACCATGGGCGATAGCGATGGAGCGAGCATCGAATCCGGGATGTTGTTTATCGGGAAGGTGCGCCTCGATTAAGGCGATAGAAAGCGGCCTAGCTGCGGATAAAGAAAGACGCGCGAGAGCCAACGCGAGAGTCGCCCCCGCCATCGCACCGCCTACAATCGCGATGTCGACGTGTTGAACTGAAGTATCCATGTGATTTGTGGCCGTCATGGGGATCTCATTCAAGCTTTGGCATGGCACTGAGGCATGTAAACATAAAAGATGTAAACATCAGTGCTATGCACTCAAAAGCACCAGTGCTATGGATTTAAAGGCAGGCTTACCCGCCTTTAATATCAAATGAAGCCACTACTGCGTTAATGTATTGAACATTACACAACTGAGGTAAATTAATGCACCACAGCGGTATCGTCGGTCTCGCCAAACGGGATTTCAGGGCCAAACTCCGAGTAACACATAATGGCGGCGATGCGCACAAACTCGAGTAGTTCAGTGTAAGCAGCTTCAGATTCTTCATCGTCGGCGACATCAAATTCCACTTGAGCAATTTCCGCCAAGTCTTTGATCACTTCACGCACTTCTGCCGAGGCTTGATTCAGTTTCGGCTGAATAATCGCCATGCCAGTCAAAAAGCTTTGGGTCCAAAGGGACAAGGCTTCAACACGTTGGCTGAGCGGCTCTTCTTCTTCAGGCAATAGCGGCATGAAACCAAATTCAAAATCAACTAAACGCGCGACAGAATCATTAAACAAATCAGATACTAATTGGTGCAACTGCGCCGGTAAAGGTTGACCATCGTTCATCAGGTCGAATAGAGGCTTGATCCAAGTGTCGCCAGTTTGTTCTACACCACCGCAGATTAAACCGACTAAAGCACCGTGAACTTCTACCGGATGTTGGCCGATTTCAGCTGCATCTAAGGCGAGTTTTAAGCTGTCGATACGTAACGAAGGAGGGGTTGCCATATCAGATCCCAATAAGATTTTTTCCAGCAGCAATGCTAGCAGAGATAAAGACTTGAACCAATACTGAATCCCAATAATGGCGAAATCGGCCACACCCTGATAAAAAATTATCCAACTGCTCACACAAACAGCAAACAAAGCCGTCAAAGACCAATCCAATTGCGGCTTACCTTGCACTTTTAATATCAGCCCTATATAGTCCGCCCTAAGAGGCTAACGAAAGGATCACCCGCGACATGAGTAACAGTGCTGTTGAAATTACCCTACTTGGGCGCACCTACTCTATCGCTTGCCCGAAAGGTCAAGAGGATGCTTTACGTACGGTGGCATTGGGAGTTGAACAACAACTCACAGCGTTAAAAACCCGCACTAATAGCCTAAGCCGCGAAGAAATTGCCATTATGGCGGCGCTGAATATTGGACACGAGTTGTTCCAAGAAAAGCAAAAAAATAAGCATTATATGCAACAGATGGACGACAGGATCAGCTTGCTGCAGTCGACCCTCGAGAATGCCTTAGTTGAGCGTTCAACTAAATAGATTTAAACTGTGCGCCTTGGCAATTAGGTCAATTAACGCACAGTGAATGGCTAAGCTGGCTTATACTCATAGGCCAATGTTTTAGCGATTCAATACCGTTTTTGCTCCCTGGGATGCATGCCAACTGGTAATGTCCCTGTGCCGATAATTTTGATCTCAGGGTGAATGTTTTACTGACATTGAGCATGCTCGGCTTGTACCGAGAAGCCTTAGGAGGTAATCATTTACCCGCCTTGAACCTACGGTTCAAGGGCTACACCGGTAGCGGCATTCTGGGGAGCATCTTAATTTATGCCTACATCTTCCAAACTTTCTCATTTGAAGACCCAAAGCGACATGGCGCACCTTGCCGTAGAAGTCGCTGATGCCGTAGATGTCACAAACTATGCGGCAAATATCGCATTCCATACAAAAGAAAGCCGCAATCAGATACGCAAAGCCATTCGCACCGCGCGCAAATCCCTTTCAGAAACCGAGCAAACTCAAGCAAGCTTAAGCGCTAGCCAACGTATGCTCCATGCATTGCAGGCTCAAAATGCGCAACATGTAGCCCTGTATCTCACCCACGATGGCGAACTTGCCACGCCGCCGCTAATCGAAGCACTGTGGCAATTGGGGATTCACACCTATCTGCCAAGGTTGCATCCCTTCAATGCCGGGCAATTGTTATTCCTGCATTACAGCGCTGACACACCTATGCAGGCGAATCAATTCGGCATCTTAGAACCTAAGTTAGATGTGCGCGCCATTATCCCAGTAACAGATCTCGATGTGGTTATCACGCCCTTAGTGGCGTTTGATTTAATGGGAAATCGTATGGGCATGGGCGGCGGCTATTACGATAGAACGCTGGCGAACTGGCAACTTAAGGGTAAACCTTTGCCTATGGGTTACGCCCACGACTGTCAACAATTGACCAGTTTACCCTGCGAGCATTGGGATGTGCCTTTGCCCTTTATCATCACCCCAAGTCGCCTACTGACGTTTTAAAAGAAGGTGCAAGAAACTAGAAGCTAGAGCGCTTCGCTGCTAGAAAAAGCAGAGCGTCGCTCCATAACGACTTCTTCTTGAATCTAGATTCTAGAGCTATGCAATGGCGCTCTAGAGGCCGCAGGCCGTTCTAGATTTTTCTTTACCTCAAATGCCGGCCACCATCAACATTATGGCAACGACCAGTGACGTAGCGGCTATTCAGCAGGTAGTCCACTAGTTCAATAATCTCCGCATTTCCCGCCTCTTTCGGCAACAGCGCTTTGGCTAAGGTTTTTTGCTGATAGGCAGCGTCATCACCCGCATTAAAGAGGATCATCGCTGGCGCAATCGAATTCACTTTGACCTCGGGCGCAAACTTGGCGGCAAAGGATAGCGTCATATTGTGCAGCGCAGCTTTACTGGCGGCATAGGCGATATGCTTCTGACTGCCCTTCTCTGCCACATAGTCAGTAATATGAATCACATCACTGCCGCCGATTTCATCGCCAGCACCCGCACGTAGCTGCGCCTCTAAGGCCAAGTTCAACTGATAGGGCACACTCACATGCACTTGCATCATCCGCTGCAGCACTTGGCTCGGCGCAAAAGTGGTACTCTTTAAAGACTCATTCTTTGTAAGCACAGGATCAGGCAGCCAATCTGAGGCATTGTGAATAATGGCGCGAATTTGCGGCAATTTAGCTAACTCAGCAATTAAGAATCGCACTTGGGCATCGTCATAAAAATCGCAGGGATACAGAGTCGCACCTAAGGTGGTAAGCTCATCAATACTAGCGTAATGGCTGCGATAAGTACCAATCACGCGCTGACCTTGGGCGAGAAAATGTTTGGCTAAGGCGTAACCTATGCGTTTACCCACGCCTGTGATAATGATGGGAGATGTCATACCTATCCTTTTGAGTCGTTATTTGTCAGGCTTTACCTTGTTCACTTAAAAATCAGCAATCAAGTTAAACTGATTAATAACCAAGATGTTACTGCACTCATTTGAATTTAACCTAACAAAAAGCCAAATGAGATGCTGATCCGTTCTACAATCGCTTCGATCTAAAACCCTTTATTCTGCGTATAGGGTAGAAGAAAACCAAGCTTAAGTACTCAAGCCAAGAGCTTAGACCAAGTATTGTGATCAAGTCATCAGAGGTAATACCAATGGAACTGCGGATTTTTTACGATGGGAATTGTCCATTATGTAGCGCCGAAATGCGTCAACTGAAAGCGCGCGATCCGAAGAACTTGATTGCGCTTGAGGATTTAAATGCACCAGACTTTAGTGAGCGCTTCAGCCATATCGATAGAGACTACGCCAATACGATTCTCCATGGCGAAACCGCAACAGGCGAAGTGTTACTCGGGTTAGATGTCACTTGTAAAGCGTGGGCACTGACAGGAACACGCGCTTGGATCCAACTATTACGCCTGCCCGTGATTAAAACTGTCGCCGATTGGTGCTATCTCAGATTCGCAAAACACAGATATCGCATCTCTTATTTACTGACGGGCAAAGCCCGCTGCGATGATAACTGCCAAATTCCCACTAAGCGCCGCTGAATTAGCTTGGTAAAGTGTAAAACCCAGGCATAAAAAAACGGAGCTCATGGCTCCGTTTTTAATTCGTCATAATCTAAAAAGATTATCCGAAAGATTATTTAACGAAATCAACGCCTAGTTTGATATCGCCTTTCAGCGTATCTAACATAGAATCACGAGCGTTAGCTTCGAATGCACTCACTTCACCGTAAGGCAGTACTTTTTCAATACCGTTTTTGCCTAACAGCACAGGTTGTGCGAAGAATTCAGCATGCTCGCTGCCGCCGTCAACATAGGCGCATTCAACGATGTTAGCTTCGCCTTGCAGACCACGAACCAGAGACAGACCGAAACGGCAAGCCGCTTGACCCATAGACAGAGTCGCGCTTCCGCCACCGGCTTTAGCTTCAACCACTTCTGTACCCGCGTTTTGGATGCGAGTCGTCAAACTTGCCACTTCTTCGTCAGTGAAAGTCGCGCCTTCAACTTGAGACAGTAATGGCAGAATAGTCACGCCGCTGTGGCCGCCGATCACATTGACTTTAACGTCAGCAACGTTCAGGCCTTTTAATTCGGCGATGAAAGTTTCAGAACGGATCACGTCTAATGTCGTGATACCGAACAGACGGTTTTTATCATAAACACCCGCTTTTTTCATCACTTCTGCAGCGATAGCTACGGTCGTGTTAACTGGGTTAGTGATAATACCAATCAAAGCGGTAGGGCAAGTTGCCGCTACTTTTTCGATCAGGTTGCGAACGATACCCGCATTGATATTGAACAGATCTGAACGATCCATACCAGGCTTACGTGCAACACCAGCAGAAATTAGAACAACGTCAGCACCCACTAGGGCAGGCGTTGGATCTTCACCAGCAAAACCTTTGATTTCAACAGCAGTTGGAATGTGGCTCAAGTCAACCGCAACACCCGGAGTTACCGGTGCGATATCATATAGAGACAATTGTGAACCCGCAGGCAATTGAGTTTTTAACAGTAGGGCAAGAGCCTGGCCGATACCACCAGCAGCACCAAGTACAGCAACTTTCATAGTTATCTCCGTTATTTCTCGGATATGTGTGACATGGATCTAATTTGCGTTGGCGTCACATTACTGGAATGTCACAACAATTTCAATTATCCCTTAGTCGTGGGACAAAAGAATTCCGGAATAACGCAGAAGCAATGTAGAACAATTACTCAAATTGGGATTTTTACGCCCCCAGCAAACGCTTAACCACTGGGGCTTAGTGAATTTTTATTCAACCAATCTGGTTATTTGTTGACAATTTTTCTAAAAATATTCAAAATGGGCCTGTTTTTTTGAATAACGAATAATAATATTATGCAAACGACCAAGAATCAGGATGACCTTGTTAGAATTTTTAAGTCGATTTTAAAAGAAGAGCGCTTTGGCTCTCAGAGTGAAATCGTCACCGCCTTGCAAGCTGAAGGCTTTGGTAATATTAACCAATCAAAAGTGTCACGCATGCTCAGCAAGTTCGGCGCAGTGCGGACTCGCAACGCTAAGCAAGAGATGGTGTATTGCTTACCAGCCGAATTAGGCGTACCCACCGCGGGTAGCCCACTGAAGAATTTGGTACTCGACGTCGATCACAACCAAGCTATGATCGTCGTGCGAACTAGCCCAGGTGCCGCGCAGCTGATTGCCCGTTTATTGGATTCTATCGGTAAACCAGAAGGCATTTTGGGCACAATTGCCGGTGATGACACTATCTTTATTTGTCCATCGAGCATCCAAGATATCGCCGATACCTTAGAAACCATCAAATCTTTATTCAATTATGCAGAATAAAAAAACAGGTCAGTGAGCTGACCTGTTCTATTTTATCAATACATTTTGAAGTGCAATACCGCGCTGGTTATTTGGCCATTGTCCCGATTACGTTACACATTTAAGCCAATCTCTTGCGAACCGATTTTATACGCTAAGGTCAGTAAGCCACACTGATGCGCTGATTTGCGTGAGTGCCCTGTTCGGCTTCGTCTAACATGGCTTTAGCGTAATCTGTAACAGAAATGCGGCTGCGACCATTGGCATCGGTAAAGAAGCTGTCGCCACCAAGACGATATGGGCCTTCACTCTCGCCAGGATAAATCTCAGCGGCTGGGCTCACAAAAGTCCAATTGATTGCCGTTTGCGCCGCACGGAATACCTGCAAAGCTTCACCCTGAGCTAACGCCTCATCTTTATATGCAGCGGGGAAATCTGGGCTAGAAACCAGAGTCACACCCGGTGCCACTTCTAAGCTCCCTGCGCCACCAACCCACAATAAACGTGGCACCTTAGCGTTAGGCAGCACATCCAGTAAATGCTGAACCGTACTCGCCACTAGGCCATGATTTTGTTGTGCGCGGCCACCAACAGAGGCAATAACAACATCTACGCCAGCAAAGGTTTGCGCAACTAATGGCTGCTCTAAATCCACAGCATGCACAACCACGTCAGTAACAGATAACTTGCTCGGATCACGCACTAGCGCTGTTACTTGGTGCCCACGGCTCAATGCTTCTTTTAAAATTGCACCACCAATCCAACCTGTTGCACCTAAAATTGCGATTTTCATTTCGTTAACTCTCTCTGATGATTTACATTGAAGCCAGTTTACTTGCAGTGGTTCACGTGATAAACATCAATAAATGAGCATGATTGTTTCAGTTTGAGGTACTAATATGGATAAAATTGCCGCAATACGCAGTTTCGTCGAAGTGGCAAACTGTGGCAGCTTTACCAAAGCTGCCGAGCATTTAGACCTCAGCCGCCTGCAGGTGTCCCGCCATATTCAAGAAGTGGAGCAGTGGTTGAGTTTACGCTTACTACACCGTACCACCCGCAGCGTCAGCCTGACCTTGCAAGGCGAAGAAGCGCTGCAATTTTGCCAGCGGATCTTAAGTGAAGTCGCCGACATGGAAAGCCGCGCCCACAGCCATAACAGTGAACTGGTGGGCAGTATTCGTATCGCCACACCGATTGGCCTTGGGCAGCACAGCCTGTTCGATGTCGTCGACCGCTTTATTAAAATTCACCCTAAAGTCAGCATTCAGCTGGTGATGTCAGACAGTTTTGCCCAATTGGTAGATGAGCGAGTCGATGTGGCACTGCGCTATACCGAGCAGCCCGATGAGAATTTGATTGCGCGGCGTTTAATGACCATAGATGCCGTGATCTGCGCTGCGCCAAGCTACCTTGATAGCAACACACCACTTGTCGAGCCCATCGATCTACTGGCTCACAACTGCCTGATACACTCGGCGCAACAAAATTGGCCTTTCCTGAAAGAGCTGCAAGCCGAGCATGTAAAAGTCACAGGTAATCTTAAAGCCAACGATATGGGCGTATTGGTGAGTGCGGCGCTGCGGGGACATGGCATAGTGCGTTTGCCCTGCGACTTAGCCAATCAATACCTTGCCAGTGGCCAGCTCAAAGAAGTGTTACCCAACTTTACGACGCCAGGCCAAACCCTGTGGGCAGTGTACTTGTCCCGCAGTTATCAGCAAAATCTGGTGCGCGCCTTTATCGATTTCACTGCCCAGCAATGGCAACTCGATATCAAAAAATGGCTCCCTGCGCATTAGCATAAAAAACGCACTTAGGCGTTAGCATAAGTGCGTGTTAATTGATGCTGAATCTGGGCAGATATCGAACGCTTATTCGTCGAATTGCAACATAAAATCCAATGCGGGGGCAAAGAAGGATGAGCCTGTCATCGCCTTGGTAAAATGCATCAAGTGATCATGGTTACCTTCGCCATCACCAAACATCATGCTATGCAGCATTTTTTCAAAATGCTCCGGCGTACGGCAGTTAGAGATAAACATCAATCCCTGCTCCTTCAGCGAACCATAGGGCATGCTCTGGCGCAGGATCTCCATCGACTGACCATTCGCATCTTTAAGATTCACCCGCTTGATATGGCTGGTCAGTGGCTTATCCTCTGACTCATACTCGATATTATCTTGCTTAGTGCGACCGATAATATCTTCTTGTTTTTTAACCGGCAATCTATGCCATTTACTCAAGTTATGGGCATACTTTTGCACGTGAATATAGCTGCCGCCCCTAAACTCAGGATCTTCATCGCCAACCAGAGCGACTTCTTGACGGTGACGCCCCTTAGGGTTTTCGGTGCCATCGACAAAGCCGGTTAAATCGCGGCTATCCATAAATCTAAAACCCCGTTCTTCATCGACTAATTCCACTAAGTCTTCAAACATTTGGCTGATTTCATTGGCGACTAAATGCAGAATATCGTAACGGTCGCAGCGGATATGCACGAACAAATCATATTCAATGGCCGGCGCTTCACGGCTGCCGACTTGCATCGCAGGGAAAGGCTTAAGCATTTCAGGACGCGCATTAGGATAGAGACTATCCCAATAGTTAGCGCCAATCCCTACAAAACCATTGAATGCACTGTCAGAATACTGATCTGTCAGCTCATAAATATACTGCGCAACGTTGGCAAGACAGGGACGTAATTGTGACTCTACATTGTCATTGGCATTAAACATCAAATAGACACTGTGTAAGTTCCCCTCGGCACACACACCCAACTGTTCACGCGGCATATTTTGAATATCCATTTGGTTATCACCCTTTTTCTAAATTCATTTTCGGCAATATTATCCGCAACTTTACCTGAAAATGACATTAACTAACGCACAGTTTGTTCTGGTTTATCATGATAATGCTCATTAGGTAGCAATATCACGCCCAAGATCCCTAATGTAAAAATGACGAGACTGGAAAGTCTCGTCATTCAGTTTAATCGAATTAGAGCAGCAAAGCTTACTCTACCTCAAGCTTACCTTAGCGTGACGCTGAAGTTAATAACCGGCGGCATGACCATCTTTACGGCTCTCAGAAGCGCCACGATACACGCCCGTTTCAGCATTAAATCCAATAGCTTGATAGCCGCCAAAATCCCCAAGTCCATCACGCAGCACATGACCTTTCTTGATAAGCTCACGGCGTGTTTCCACAGGGAAGCCCGATTCCAGACTGACATAGCCGCCATCATTCATCACTTCGCCGGTGGGCTCGGTTGAACCCATATGCAAAATTCTGGGGGCATCGCCCGCTTCTTGCAAGTTCATTTTAAAATCAATCAGGTTCATTAGAATCTGTGCATGCATTTGTGGTTGAGTCGCGCCGCCCATCACCCCAAAGCTGAGCCAAGGTTTACCGTCTTTGGTCACAAAAGCGGGAATGATGGTATGAAATGGACGCTTGCCCGGTGCGTAGGTATTAAAACGCCCTTCCGTTAAATCAAACATTTGCCCACGGTCTTGCAGCACAAAACCGAGATCCGGCGGTGTCATGCCCGACCCCATACCACGGTAGTTACTTTGAATGAGTGACACCATGTTGCCGTCTTTATCGGCGGTGGTCAGGTACACAGTATCGCCATGTTGCAACGCAGGATTACCCGCATCAACACTCTTGGCCGCTTTATTGGGATCGATTAACTTAGCGCGATCATAATTGTATTGCTGCGAAATCAACTCGTTAACTGGCACTTTATTAAAGGCCATGTCGGCATAAAACTTAGCTCTGTCGGCAAAGGCGAGTTTTTTGGCTTCGACAAATAAATGCACATATTCGGGGCTATTAAAGCCCATCGCAGCCACATTAAAGGGTTCCATGGTTTTTAAGATTTGTAGCGCCGCAATGCCTTGACCATTGGGCGGCAGTTCCCATACATCGTAACCACGGTAGTTCACCGAAACCGGATCTATCCAGTCGCTAGTATGGGTCGCTAAGTCATCATAACTTAAATAACCACCTTGGGATTTCATGTACTTATCGATACTTTTGGCAATATCGCCTTTATAAAAAGCATCGCGGCCACCTTTGGCAATTTTCTCATAGGTATTAGCAAGCGCTAGGTTTTTAAAGATTTCGCCCACCGCTGGCATCTTGCCATTAGGCATATAAGTTTCTTTAAAACCGGGGAATTTTGCGAGTTTTTTACCGCTACCCTCAAGATAATAAGCAATCAATTCGGAGACAGGAAAACCATCACGGGCATAGTGGATTGCGGGCGCGAGATTATCGGCCATAGCTAATTTGCCGAACTTATTATGCAGTTCATACCAACCATCCACTGCGCCGGGCACAGAAACGGGCAAAGGCCCAAGCGGCGGCAAATAATCTAAGCCGAGGGATTTGAGCTTTTCTAAACTTAAGGATTTTGGACTGCGACCCGAAGCGTTAAGGCCATAGAGGCGTTTATCTTTCGCGCTCCAGACGATGGCAAATAAATCGCCACCAACACCTGAACCCGTTGGCTCGACCAAACCCAGCATGGCATTAGCGGCAATGGCCGCATCGACGGCACTACCACCCTGCTTGAGTATGTCGATAGCGACTTGCGTGGCGAGGGGTTGGCTGGTCGCCGCCATTCCATGGGTGGCATACACTTCAGAGCGCGTCGCAAAGGCTTTACCCGTGATCCTATCCATGGCCATCACTCCTGAAGACGACATCGCCGTCACTACTGTCACTAAGCTACAAATTGATTTTATTGTTTTTATCATAATTCCTCCAAAACCGGAGGTTCAAAGTAACAAGGATGGTCGAAAAAATCACCACCCCATACCGCATAGACGCAAGTTAAACGTAAGCAAAAATGTCGTACTTTCGTTGGTGATAGCTTATCGCCGTGGCATTAATACCTGACGGCTTAGATTGGCTCAACACAATATCAATATGCTTAAGATTCAAATAGTACCAGCGAGTGCGGCTCTGTCGTAACCCCGACTTTTTGGCCGATAGTGAGCTGCATCATTTGGCTTCGCACTTCGACATAATAAGCATGGGAGGCGGCTTCAATCTTGACCCAATAATGACAAAAAGCGCCTAAGAAACGTCGCTCTGTGATCGTGCCCACACCTTGCTCATCGGCGCTGAGCGTCAATTGCTGCGGGCGCAAGAATACCGTACCGCTGAACTCGCTCGGCAACCCTAATGGGGTGAGGCTGGTTAAGTGGCCGATTGGAGTGGCAACTCTGTGTCCATCGAGCACTGCGGCGGGTAAGTAATTACCGCTACCTAAAAAGTCCGCCACATAACGGCTATTGGGCGCGGCGTATAAGGCTTCAGCACTACCATGCTGCACTATAATGCCTTGATTAAAAATCGCCAAAGTATCTGCAAATACAAAGGCTTCATCCTTACTGTGGGTGACAAACACCGCGCTCACATTACGCTGTTTTAAGATACTGCGAATCTCCGCCATCATCTCGTAACGCACTTGGGCATCGATATTAGAAAAAGGCTCATCGAGCAGTAATAACTGCGGCTCATAGGCAAGTGCCCGCGCAATCGAGACGCGCTGCTGTTGACCGCCAGATAACTCATGGGGATAACGCTGAGCCAAGCCTTCGAGTTTGACTAAGGTTAGCATGTCATCCAACCGTGCCTGACGCTCGCCGGCCGACAATTTATCCACGCCAAAAAGAATATTCTCCGCCACAGTTAAATGGGGAAAAAGCGCATAGTCTTGGAAAATCATGCCGATACCACGCTGCTCGCTAGGCACAAACTGACTGTCGCCACTTACAACACGGCCATTTATCTGGATTTCACCTTGGCTAATCGCCTGTAACCCCGCCACTGCTCGCAATAAGGTCGTCTTGCCACAACCGCTGGGGCCTAACAAAGCAAGAATCTCTCCTTGTTCTAGGGCCAAACTCAACCCCTTTAAAACTTGCTGGCCCTGATAATCGCTATGAACTTGCATGAGTTTGAGCGTGTTTGTCATCAGCTGTGGTGCTCCAATGAACGGTTTAAATAAATCAGCGGTACTAAGCCCACCAGCACAATCACAATCGCGGCTAAGGCGCCGTGCTCGAGTTTTTCATCGGATACAAACTGGAATACATAAGTTGCAAGGTTTTCAAAACCGATAGGCCGCAGCAATAACGCCGCGGGCAGTTCCTTCATGCTTTCGATAAACACTAATAATGCACCAGCAAACAATCCCTTGCCAAGTAGAGGTAAATGCACTCTTTGCAGCAACTGCCTTGGGCTTTGGCCCATAGTCAGACTCACCATATCTAGCGATGGCGAGATGCGTTTATAGCTGCTTTCAACGCTGCCGATAGCTATCGCGACAAAACGTACACAAAAGGCAAAAATCAATGCCACTACGCTGCCCGTTAAAATAAGCCCAGGGCCATTTAAACCAAGTAAATCCGCCAGATCGTTAATCGCAAAATCGAGCATAGTGAGCGGCACTAATACGCCGATAGCGAGCACAGTGCCGGGCAAGGCATAACCCGTCGAGGCTAAACGTGAGGGCAAGACATCACTGGGCCTTGGGCTTATCCGGCGTACAAACATGAGCAGCAAAGCGATTAAGCAACAAATTAAGCTAGTGATCAGCGCAAGGCTTAGACTATTAAGACTTAATTGCCAAAAGCGCCCATCCCAGCTTTGTTCAAAGTAACCAATAGCATAGGAAATTAAAATGCCAAAGGGCAATAAAAAGGCTAATAACAGCAGAGCGACACAAAAGCTCAGTGCAACTGTGGTTTGCGCTGTCGAGAGTCGATACAAGTCACTGGCTTGGATGCGCGATTGTTTTTGGAATAACTGCTGTTTACGACGGGCAAAACGCTCAAGCCCAATCAAGCAAAACACCACCAGCAAAATAATCGCCGACAACTTAGCGGCTGCAGTCAGATTGCCATAGCCCAACCAAGTGTCGTACACGGCCGTAGTTAAGGTTGGCACGGCAAAATAGTTAACCGTCGCAAAATCGGCGGCCGTTTCCATCGCCACCAAAGCTACGCCAACCGCGAGTGCAGGCCTTGCCATGGGCAAAGATAAACGCCAAAAACTCTGCCACGGCGAGCATCCCATGATCCTTGATGCATGGGCCAAGCTTAAGGATTGCTCCATAAAGGCGGTACGCGCCAATAGATAAATATAGGGGAATAGCACTAGCGACAACATGCACGCCGCGCCGCCTAAGGTGCGAATATCGGGGAAGAAATAATCCTGCGATGAGTTCCAACCAAAAATCGATCTCAAGCTACGCTGTACTGGCCCCGCATAATCGAGCAAATCGGTATACACGTAGGCAACAATGTACCCCGGCATAGCGAGGGGCAGTAATAGCGCCCATTGCAAGTAGCGCCTGCCGAAAAATTCACAGCGAGCCATCAACCAAGCGCAGGGTAACGCGAGTAATAACGCGCCTAAACTCACCCAAAAGATCAGCAATAAGCTGTTGATAACATAAGTTGGCAGGACAGTTGCCATCAAGTGGCCAAACACAGCTTCGTCAGGCCGCAAAGCCTGCAATATCAGCGCAACCAGTGGCAGCACCAGCAGGGTGGCCACCGCATAACCAGCAAGCGACCAGCTTCTGGCTAATCCTAAAATCATGTCAATCCTTAAAAAGTTACAGCGCCAATCAATGGCGCTGATAACCTAGTTCTGCAATTTGTCACTCATACTTAACGTCAAATGCTAGAGATCAAACTGCACTTCATCTAATAACTTAACTGCCGCTTGGTGATATTCAGCCAATTTAAAAATCGGCAATTGATCCGACTTAAACTCCCCCCATGAAGCCACTAAGGTTGAAGGTGCCACATCGGCTTTTACTGGGTATTCCATATTCACTTCAGCATAGGCCTTTTGAGCCACATCGGCGGATAGAAATTCCATCAATTTGATCGCATTGGCTTTATTAGGCGCATGACGAGTTAACACCATGCCAGAAACGTTCACATGAGCACCGCGATCGGCTTGGTTCGGGAAGTTAATCGTGACGGCCTCGGCCCAGCTTTTTTGCTCAGGGTCTTGCATCATGTTGCCGTAGTAATAGCTGTTACCTATGGCGATATCACATAAACCTTCTTTTACCGCTTTCACTTGGGCTCTGTCGTTACCCTGTGGCTTGCGTGCTAAGTTACTCTTCACGCCGGTCAGCCACGTTTTAGCCTCAGCTTCACCATGGTGAGCAATCATAGACGCCACTAATGCTATGTTGTATGGATGCTTACCGCTGCGGGTACAGATTTTGCCTTTGTATTTAGGATCGGCGAGTTCTTCATAGGTGATTTGCTGCGGCCCTAAACGGTCTTTCGCCGTATAGAGATTTCGTACTCGCATGGTCAGGGCATACCACTGGCCATCGGGGTCACGATACTGAGCAGGAATGTTGCTTTCGAGTTGGATATTTTTAACTGGTGAAGTCAGATCTTTATCGACTAATTCAACTAGACGCGAGAAATCAGAGGTCAGCACCAAATCTGCTGGGGATAAACGACCTTCACGGGCGAGACGCTCAGCAATACCATCTTTTGCAAAGACCAAATTAACGCCTATGCCGGTTTCTTCGGTGAAACGCGTCAAGATAGGCTCCACCAAGAAGGCTTGACGATAAGAATAAACGGTTAATTTATCATCTGCATTCGCTGAATGCCCAACCGACATTAACCCAACAATAGCCGCGCAAGTTACCCATTTCATTACTCATTTCTCCCCAAAGTGATGATATGTTCAGCGAGTGTGAACATGGCCGCATTAATGATAATGCTTATCAGTAGCGCAAGAGTAATAGATGGATATGCAGAGAGCAATAGTCCATTTAACTTTTTGTTTTTAATGAATTTAAATTCAAAACTGGTGATTATCTCAAATCAAACTAAACTAAACCTTAATTTGCTTAAAATGCTTTCAGGAGGCGTCATGTTAACTGTTTTGCTACTAGGTATAGTCGCAGTAGCGCTATTTGGCCTATTTAAACTCAATACTGGTCACAAGCGGCATAGACACTATGCTAAAGCGGTAAATCAACACGCGGATAGAACTAAGCCGCATCATCATTTTCACAGTGTAAGCATAGTGAATGACGGCAGTTGCTGTGAACAGGCCGAAACACTGTCTGGAAAACGTTTTTTATCAAAGGATGCACCGGAAATCCCGATGGAAGAATGCACTATGACCCAGTGCCAATGTCGCTATCAACACCATGAAGATAGGCGTCAAATAGGGAATGACCGTAGAGTCGAATATGGGGTTACACGGGAATTATTCGGCGCTTTTGGAGAACAAAACCGCCGTGATAGACCAAAGGGAAGACGCGCAACCGATGGCTGAGCATCTCCATCCAGTTATTGGGGACGGGTTTGGATAAACGCGGGGAGATTACGCATCTCACTAAACCAAAGTGCCGTCGCAGGGGCAACCTTGCGCCAATCTAACTCTGGATGTCTAAAGTCCACATAATCAAGCAAGCAAATCAAGGCTAATTGCGGTGCCTGAATCGTGGTTTGGGTGATGACGGTTTGCAGTTCAACCTGCATAAGACCACGCAGCAATGCTTGTTCAAAGCGAGCCGTCCAAAAAGCCGATCTCACGCCTTCATCTTCACGCATCTGCTCTTGGCGTAATTTCACCGCGCTATCGATTAAGCCTTTTATCAAAGAATATTGACACTCCAACACCCAGTTATGACTTGAGATGCCAAACATCTTACGATCGCCAAGCTCAGCATCTAGGTAGCGCATAATCACTTCGCTATCGAACAGTGCCACGCCATCGTTGGTGATAAGACAAGGGATCTGTCCTAGCGGGTTGGCATCGAGTAATTCAGCGCTGTTTTCAAAGGGATTGACTAGCAGCTCTTCAATATTGTTAATCCCTAAATACTGGATTAAGGCTCTAACACAACGGGCGTAGGGTGAAGCTTGAGAACTTAACAACTTCATCAAAAATTTCCTTATATTTGCATTAAACGCTATGGCTATTTAGGAGCGAAAACGGCTTGCTCCCACCCATATAAAATGGGATCACCAATATTTCTCTACGGTAATTTGTCCGGGAGCACGACGTAAATTCTTCACTAATCCCTTATCGAGTAAGGCGCTTTGCGCGCCATTGATCATTCCGGGATTGCCACAAATCATAACTTGGGAATCAGCAGCGCTTAAAGTTACTCCTGCCTTTTTTTCAATCTCACCCGAGACCAGGCCCTCGGGTATACGACACTGCAACGCATCGGCAAAGGGTTCACGGGTCACACTCAAGACTAATGTAAACTGTGCTGGGTATGTGCGTTCTAACTCACGCAGCTTATCAAGATACGCCAAATCCTGCGCCTCGCGCACGCCATACACAAGTACGACTTTTTCGAAACGCTCCCAAGGCTCATGGGTATCGAGCATAGACAAAAATGGTCCTACTGCAGTACCTGTAGCCAAAAACCATAAGTGCTTGCCTTGGAGTTCACCCTTAGGAATTTCCGCTAAGGTCATAAAACCAGTCGCGGTTGAGGTAATTTCAATTTCATCGCCTATGCCAAGGTTTTGCAATTGCGGCGATAACAGGCCGTCCTCTACCGCGACTGCGAGCACTTCGGCATAGGGTTTATCGGGAGAATTGACTAAGGAGTATGCTCTGGCTACACGCTTATCATCTTGCATTTGACTTAACTTGATAAACTGGCCAGCAATAAATGGGGCTAACTCGGCGGCGATGCGCAATGAAAATAACTTATCGCTCCAATCAATACGTTCTATAACTTGTCCCCTAGTCCACATAGCTTACCCTCAAGCGAAACGTTAAATAGGCTTCCAGCATAGACTTTTTTCCGCATAACAAAAACCCCTTATGTAAGGGGCTTATGATGATAGAACCGAAAACAATAAAGCATTAAGTGGCACTCGATTTTGCCTCATCTGTCTTCTTGTTAAAACTATCTCTAAAGGCCTGTAGTCCCTCTTGCACTAAACCATAGGTTTTATCGACACCATCGGCAATATCCCCCTGCAACACTTTAAGGCCAGACAGAATGTCTTTCGCTTCTTTAAAACCGTTGTCAATGGCACCACCAATAATCCCCATAAAACTATCGAGCTGCTCATCTAAGCTCATACCTGAATGTTGCTGCTGATGAATCCCAAAGAATTTAGTCGCAAAACTCACGATACGATCGGCTGTGGCCTCTGGTGACATATCAACACCATTATCGTAAGCGGTTTGAGTCGCGTTTTCGCCCATAGTAGGCGCTAGCTCTTTGTCTATCGCATCGATAGCGGCACGATAGAGTAAAGTCATAGACTGATCGCCAGACTTGATATTCACTTCCTGCTGCGCAGATAGAATTGCTTGATTCATTAATAACTTACTTGTCTGATATGCCGTTTGTTTAAGTGTGACTTTCACATCCTTCGAATCACTCACTTCGGTACCCTTAGGCGCCGTATTTTCAGCATATTTTTTCTGCGGCAAAGGGGTACTTTGCACTTGAGGGGATTTATTGATTTCCATGATGACTATCCATTCAATTCGGGTCGACTTTATTATCGACCAAAATTCAACCAGCTTTAGTAATTTTTAGAATTGAAGTACCATCGTGACCACAAGGCCATGATAAGGCCCGTATAAATTGAGTGGGTTTATTCTGTATAAATTGCATAAAGCGCCAATAAACCCGCATGCAGATCATTATTATCGTCGAGCTTAGACAAAAGCTAATAGAAAAGGATGTTACACGATGGCAGTAGGCCGCAGTTTGAGTCATTTCCGCTTTCACGTGTTTACACGAATGCTTAAGCGCACTACTGAGCACTATATGGGCATCAATATAAAACGCCTTAGTTTGCTCACTGGTCTTATTATCTTAACTTGCCTCAGCCTCGCACCGATTAGCCAAGCCCATGCGGAAAACAGGCTGATTATTTTAGTCAGACATGCCGAAAAAGCCGACACGCCAGCCAATGACCCACAGTTATCGCCCAAGGGGGAAATGCGCGCAACGTCACTGATCACCGCCTTGAACCGCACGCCATTGTCGCAACTCATCGCGACTCAATACCTGCGAACCCAGCAAACACTCACGCCCATCGCCGAGGCTCGCCATTTGCCCGTGACGATAGTCGAAGCAGCAAAGCCTATGGAAGAACATATTCAGCAGATTGTCGAACAAGTGCATGCGGTACAAGGTAATACGCTCATCGCTGGTCATTCAAACACAGTGCCATTGATCATCAAAGCCCTGGGTGGACCTGAGATCCAAGCAATCGGCGAAGAGGACTACAGTCAGCTGTTTTTACTCTCTCTCAATGATGGCCAACCCGCAAGCTTGATTTCCACCCGCTACGGACAAGAATAAGGATAAATAACATGAGTGAACTCAATTGGTTTATGTGGGGACTCGATCTATTTTCAGGACTATTTTTGATCGTTATAGGACTCGCAGTACTCGCAGTTATTTACATGTATATCGCAGATAAAATGCAGACCAAACAAGCGGTAAGGCATAACTATCCCGTGATTGGCCGCTTTCGATATCTGTTCGAAAAACAAGGTGAGTTTTTCAGACAATACTTTTTCGCCCAAGACAGGGAAGAACTCCCCTTCAACCGTGCTGAACGCAGCTGGGTGTACCGCGCCGCCAAAAATGTCGATAGAACCATAGCCTTTGGTTCGACTCGTCCTTTGGATACAGCTGGTACTATCATGTTTATGAATACCGCCTTCCCAACCCAAGATGAAGATATCACTCCTATTCATCCGCTGACGATTGGCACTCACTGTCGTCAACCTTATACGACTCAAGCCATTTGCCATATTTCAGCCATGAGTTTTGGCGCCCTATCGCGCCCAGCCATCACCGCCCTTTCCCATGGCGCAGCGCAAGCGGGTTGCTGGCTTAACACGGGTGAAGGCGGCTTGAGCCCTTATCATCTCAAAGGTGGCTGCGATCTCGTCTTTCAAATTGGAACAGCCAAATACGGTGTGCGAAATGAACAAGGACATTTAGATGATGAAAAACTGAAAGCGATAGCGATTCATCCTGAAGTCAAAATGTTCGAAATCAAAATGAGCCAAGGCGCAAAACCTGGCAAAGGTGGCATTTTACCCGGTATTAAAGTGAATGCTGAAATTGCCCATATTCGCGGTATTCCAGAGGGGCACGACTCAATCAGCCCCAATGGCCACATCGAATTTAAGTCAGTGAATGATATTTTGGATATGGTCGAGCGAGTTCGTGAAGTCACAGGTAAACCTACCGGCATAAAAGCCGTACTCGGCGATGTACAATGGCTGGAAGATTTATGTAATGAAATTGAACGCCGCGGCGAAGACTCAGCCCCCGATTTTTTCACCTTAGACAGCGCCGATGGCGGCACGGGCGCAGCGCCGCAACCGTTAATGGATTATGTCGGATTACCGCTGAAAGAAAGCTTACCTATCCTAGTCAATATCTTGATCCAACGAGGCTTGCGTAAACGCATCAAAGTCATTGCCTCAGGCAAACTTATCGTTCCATCTAGGGTCGCTTGGGCTTTGGCATTAGGTGCTGACTTTATCGCATCGGCCCGTGGCAACATGTTTGCCCTCGGCTGTATTCAAGCCTTGCAATGTAATAAAGATACCTGTCCAACGGGTATTACTACGCATAATCCAAAACTACAACAAGGGCTAAATCCTAGGGATAAATCGACGCGGGTCGCTAACTATAATCATAATTTACACCATGACTTAGGGCTAATCGCGCACTCTTGCGGTGTGACAGAGCCAAGACAACTTAAGCCTTCACATGTACGAATTGTGCTCGATAGCGGTTTATCTATCTCGCTCGACAAATTCTATTCGCACATGGATAAATAGCCGCAAACCCTTGCGGTGATTAACCAGTACAACTTTTGTCTACATGAGTTTTAAAAGGTATATTTGAATGCGTATCACAAAAGAGGTAAGATCCGTGAGGTGAGGCGTAATCCAAATACCTTACCCACAATTGAACTTAAGGAAACACTTTGAAATCTAGCTTCGTAAGCCAACTGCCCGCCAGTAAAACTGTAAGCACGAGCTGTAAGAGCTGTAATCGCCTGACTGAGATCGAAGGCGAGCTTGTGTGTTTTCGTGAAGGACAGATCATTCGACTCACCTTGATCGATGAGTCAGCGCCTAAATTGAATCTTTTATGCGAAGGTTGGAAAGCTGGCAAGCTGAATGGCGTAGCTTAATTCGGCACTATTGGTCTTAAACTGGTCTTAAACAAGATATAAAGCGTTAGAGCAAAATGACTCTTCCTTGAGCATCGAGAATAGTTGCTCACCACTACCCTCCCACATTCTCATCAAACGCTGACTTTCTAACGCATTTTCTATGATGTTTAGCGCATGCTCATCATATAGTCACTTGTCGGCACATGCATATCGCGGATCACGCCCGCAAGTACCATCTCTGGATTGACCTTAGCCAAAGTAAGACACCGAGTCGTCACCAGTAGACCCGCATTCAATTCAGCATGAATACGTTGCAGCGAATCATAATCAACACCACGTTTTTTCAATGTCGCCATGATGGCAAACCAATCAGTGGCGACTTTTTCTTCTTTGCCTTCAATGTTCACTCTCAGTGCAATATTTTCCATGCCAGATCTCTTCCGATTGATGTGTTGGCATTTGAGTATAGAGAGCCAAAGCTGAATAAAGACTGAACTGTATTGCGCTATTAACTGCTCAGAGGAGTATGTTGTTGCTCATTTTGTATCCGCCATAATTTGGCATATAGACCATTTGCTAACAGTAAATTTTGGTGATTGCCTTGCTCAACAATTTCACCTTGGCTCAAGACGACGATTTGGTCAGCATCGACAATAGTGGATAATCGGTGAGCCACCACAAGGCTGGTATGCCCTTTAGCGACTTCCCGCAGTGCCGATAAAATCGCTTGCTCGGAACGGCTATCGAGTGAGGATGTCGCCTCATCAAACACCAACACGGGTGAGCCCTTCAAAATGGCTCTGGCTATCGCAACCCGCTGTTTTTCTCCGCCAGAGAGTTTTAAGCCGCGCTCACCCACCTTTGTATCCCAACCAAGGGCAAGCGATGCAATAAATTGCTCTAAGTGCGCCAGTTTAATCGCGTTGCGCACCTCTTCATCCGTCGCGCCCGGGCGACCATAACGTATGTTCTCAACTAATGAATCGTTAAACAGCACTGTATCTTGCGGCACGATAGCGATGGCCCGTCGCAACGCATCTTGCGTAAGATGACGGATATCTTGTCCATCGATTTTAATCGCGCCTTGGTCCACATCGTAAAATCTAAATAGCAGTTTAATCAGCGTCGATTTACCGGCACCACTATCACCGACTACGGCCACTTTTTTTCCCGCAGCAACCTTAAAACTCACGTCCCGCAAAATTTGCCGCTCGTCGTAGCTGAAATTCACATTTTCAAATACCAGCTCGCCCTTGGTGGGCTGAAAATCGAGTGCTTGGGGTGAATCGACTATCATGGGATGTTTATCGAGCAGGCTAAACATACGTTCAATATTGGCTAAGGCGCCGCGAATTTCGCGATACACGAAACCTAAAAAGTTAAGGGGTAAAAAGAGCTGCATCATAAACGCATTAATCAACACAAAATCACCTAAGGTCATATCGCCATAGGTAACTCTGTAAGCCGCCAGCGCCATCATAGCTGTCATCGCCAGAGCGATAATCACAGCTTGTCCGCCATTAAGCGCAAACAAAGATAAGCGGTTTTTACGTTTAGCGACTTCCCACTGTTCAAGCGCTTGGTCATAGCGCTGCGACTCATACTTTTCATTATTAAAATACTTTACCGTTTCATAGTTCAGCAAGCTGTCGATGGCGCGGGTATTCGATAACGAGTCAGCCTTGGCCGCATCACGAACATACTCAGTACGCCATTCGGTCGCGACCACAGAAAAAATAATATAAGCCAGCACAGCAACAAAAGTGATTGCCGCAAACGCAATGCCGTAGTTATAGAAGAAAATGCCAATCACCATGACAATTTCGAGCAAGGTCGGCACTATGTTGAACACCATAAAACGCATGAGGAAACTCACGCCGCTGGTGCCGCGTTCAATATCACGGGAGAGGCCGCCGGTTTTGCGCTCTAGATGAAAATCGAGGTCAAGTCGGTGTAAATGGTCGAATACTGCTAAGCCTAAACGGCGGATCGCCCGCTCGGTTACGCGGCCAAACAAGGTATCGCGGATCTCCCCCGTAATCGCCGTTAGTAAACGTACCGCACCATAGGCCAACACTAATCCTACGGGCACACTGAGGGCTTGCGCGGTTTTATCGGCATCTAAGGTGTCGACCAAATGCTTCAGAATAAAAGGTAGAGCCACGCTGGTCAGCTTAGCGATGATGAGGCATGACATCGCCAGCGCAATACGGCCTTTGTATTCCAATAAGTAAGGCCAAAGCAGTTTCATGACGTGCCAGTTTAATTTATCGACTGGACCTTCAAAATATAACGTTGGGCGCATAAGACATAACCTTGAATGAGTTATGCCAATTGTAACAGTTCACACCGAACATAAGCTAAGCGAAACTAGCAAAGTCTGAATAAAATCAATCAGATTTTCCTGACAGACAAATAGACTTATTCACGACATACTCAGCTGCTATTTTGATTGCATTTAAAGTCAAAACATCATACTTACGCATTACACTGGCGTATTCACAATAAATGAATTTATACTGATTTCTGTGCAGGCACAAATACCCATAGTTTGCGTTTTGCTTGCGCCCAGCACCGTATAAATGTAGACAAGTTTGCTATGGGAAAAGCTTAGCTCAACCTTGCTGCTGTTGATTATTTTAGCAGTTTTGCCCAAAATGCCATGGAGGCGGTTATACAAATCGATAGAATTTGTTAACCTCTACGCGCTAGATTTGGCTATTCATACGCCCAAGCTCTAGCGAGAACATTAAGACAAACAAATTAAATAAGATCAAAGGAAGCTTTATGTTGGATTCCGCTAAAGTTCAATACCCGCCATTACCACTGATCCAAACTTGGGTGTGGATGATGATCGAATCAGGCAATCCAGAGATACAAGATAAAGGTAGAGACAACCTTATTGCCGCCTTTGGTAGCTTAGCCAAAGCAAATGAATACATTGTTGAAATAAGCAATAAATAGATAAAACAAAGGCGCCGGGATAGCGCCTTTGTTTTTACTTTACCCGCAATCGTTAACGACTAACTCAGGTATCGTTGCGGTTTATGTTCGCACGAGCAGACAATTAAACCTGACGGCGTTCGATAATACTCTGATTCAGAATGGCCAACAGGCGCTCGGTATCATCCCAACCGATACACGCATCGGTAATACTCTGGCCATAACACAACTCTTGACCTTCAATTAAATCCTGACGACCTTCCACTAAATGGCTTTCTACCATAACACCAAAAATAGCAGTATTGCCCGTCGCCACTTGGCCAGCCACATCTTCGGCAACCACTAACTGACGTTGATACTCTTTACTACTATTGGCGTGGCTAAAGTCGATCATGATGTTGTCGGCAAGTTTAGCTTTTAATAACTGCTGGCTAATTTCAGCGACATGCGGCGCACTGTAATTAGGCTCGCGACCACCACGTAAAATAATGTGGCAATCAGAATTCCCTTTCGTCGAAACGATCGCCGAATGACCTAATTTAGTCACAGATAAAAAATGGTGCGGTGCATTGGCAGCACCTATCGCATCGATGGCAACTTTGATGGTGCCATCAGTTCCATTTTTAAAGCCCACTGGACAAGAAAGACCTGAGGCTAACTCTCTGTGCACTTGTGATTCAGTAGTACGGGCGCCGATGGCTCCCCAGCACATTAAATCTGCCATATATTGTGGGGTGATCATGTCAAGAAACTCGCCCGCGGTTGGCATGCCGCTATCGTTCAAATCCACCAATAACTTACGCGCAGTGCGTAAACCATCGTTGAGTTTAAAGCTGTTATCCATGTAAGGATCGTTGATAAGCCCCTTCCAACCCACTGTGGTTCTTGGCTTTTCAAAATACACTCGCATCACGATTTCGAGTTGATCCTTATAACGCTCACGCAGCGCAACCAGACGTTGACCATATTCCAACGCCGCTTTGGGATCGTGGATAGAACAAGGCCCAATCACCACTAATAGGCGATCATCAGTTTTAGCCAGAATATTGTGGATACTATTTCGCGCATTAAACACAGTCGCAGAGGCTTTTTCAGAAGCAGGAAATCGTTCTAGAATCGCGATAGGAGGAAGTAACTCTTTTACTTCTTTAATGCGAACGTCATCATTTTGGTAATACATAATTTTACTGCTCCAACTCTGGTGTTTTAGGCTATTTCTATCGCTGCGATAAGGGATCTCAACTGCAATACTGAGTTCAATTTATCGAGTCTCAAGCGCCAATGCAACCAAGTTGTCTCCATTTCAAAAAATCAAATATAACTTATTGTTTTAATATATTTTAAAAAAATCAAAATTCAAATATGCCAGCTAACTCACAGCCTTAATGAACAAAATCGAATATGGCGGATAAAAAGCAAGCGGGGAATGATTGCGGCAAGTACGAGTGAGCTATCCATGCCTGTCAGCTAAGGTATTAACGACTAAACGCTTGAATGAGTGCAATTGATCCAGCTCTCTATGCAAGAGAACTGGATGCTAGAGCAGGCCAATACTAATGGTGCAGCATGACTTGTAACTTGTTCTGATAACGGTGACGCTCTGAATCATCGCGGCTCAAAGCCAGCGCTTTTTCCATATTCAGTTTGGCACGCTTTTCATCCCCCAGCGCCCAATAGGTTTTTGATAAACCGAAGAAGAATTCATGCCGATAATCGGCCTTAGCCAACGCCCTTTGATACCAAGCCAAAGCCTCGTCGTATTGATGCTCATCAAAGGCTTGCTGCGCCATATCATAGTAATAATAGGGATTATGTATCCTTGCTAATTCAAGCACTTTATTGATTTCGGCCCACTCATCAAGCCGCCCCTGATCCCCCAAAATCAAGGCTAAGTTATAAAGCGTGGTTAAATTTTTCGCTTCAAACTTAAGGGCATAGCGATACACCTGTTCGGCCCGTTTCTCATCCCCTTTATGCCGGTAAATGATGGCGAGCGTATTGAGTGAGGGCACAAACTGGCCGACGTTTAAGCCCGCTTTTATAAGGGCATAGGCTCTGTCTAAATCGCCATTCACCAAAGATTCTGCCGCCATATTGTTGTAAAACATGCTGATTAAGGTCTGCTTATTCACTCGGGTCTTACCATATCCTCGTAGGGCGCGCTCAGGCATAAAGTCCACTAAGATTGCCGAAGATGACACATAGACTGAATGCAAATTCTCGGGCGGAAGTAAGCGTAAGTTCACATGACCATTGATTAAATAGAAATCCCCTTGCTTGTCCCATACGGGTTCAATAGCGATATCTTGATACTCAGCGCCCACATTCAATATGTCCGCCAGCGCAGAAGTCATTACCACTAAGGACATACAATTCCCCGCCCTTTGGGCGTAGGTTTCACGGGCAATTTGGGTCAGGTTATCTTGATAGCGAAAATCAATTTTAGCGCTATTGGTTTGACTGGCATTGATATAACTGGCTAACCATTCGTTGGCTAACATGGCGTTATTGTGGGAAAAAGTGTATTTATCATAGCTACGCTTTACGTCTGTCACCACCTCTGGCGGCAAATAAAAAATATCCGCAACTGAAGGAATATCGGCGACAGAGGAAAACAGTGAATCGGCAAGTAGCGACTCAAGATCAGACGGATCAGGCTCGATGGTCGTCGAGCTACAGGCAAACAACTGACTGAGTGCAGTGCCCATGATGGCACTCAGGTATACGGCTCGGAATAGTTTCGACATATGTCCTCCCACACCATTAGCTCCTATTTGAGCTTATTACAAATGGCGAAAAAGACGACATAAAATGGTTACAAAAAATGACAATCGTATCGTTAAAAAATAACTGTAAGTGATTTAGCAAGTTAGTTACTGCGAAGGTCGATCAACCTCTATGTATAACTCGCGCTGCTGGTAATGGTATGGCCGATAGTTATGTTCCCCACAGGTGAAATAGCGATAGGGCTTCATCACAGTAATACAACCTAAAGGTAAAGCCTGCAGAATTTGGATCTGCTGCTGACGACGCAGCGACTCCTGCCACTCAAAATCTTTGAGCACTTGATCGCGCACAGCAAAGGCATCGACAGACTCACTCGAGCGATTAACGATGACTTCTCCTGCTAAGGCAGAGACTGATATCAAGCCAGAAATGACGATAAGACTGAGTCGCGTAAATTGACCGACTGCTGTGGCATTTAAGCTCATAGTTCACTCCTTTATTCGTGCAGTAAATGGTGCAGGTAAATAATGCTGCAAGGAAGCAGTAATGCGCGGCAACCGACTTATACCTTCACCCTTAAACTCCCTGAGCTTCAACCATTGCGATGATCCATAAAAAAAGCAGAGCCTAAGCTCTGCTTTACTATCCCTCGATCCACGCTAGGCATCAAGTTGAATCACAATTAATTCGCCAGTTTACTTAGCCAGCATTTTTAACAGTAACAAACTCTGGATAGGCATCGATACCGCAATCAGACGCATCCATACCATTGTATTCTTCTTCCTCTGTCACACGGATCCCCATGGTTTTCTTAATCACATACCAAACCACAAAGGATGAACAGAATACCCAAGTAAAGATGAAGGCAGCACCGGTCAACTGCCCAGTAATGGTCGCATCTGCGTTGGATAATGGCACACACATTAGCCCAAGGAAGCCAGCCACGCCATGTACTGAAATAGCGCCCACTGGATCGTCGATCTTAATGCGATCTAAGCCCACAATCGAGAACACCACCACGCCGCCCGCAACTAAGCCAATCACACCCGCCATTAACAGTGAAGGTGAAAGAGGATCTGCAGTAATCGCCACTAAACCCGCCAAAATACCGTTGAGTATCATGGTCAAATCCGCTTTACCCCAAATCATCTTACACACGATAAGCGCAGAGATAGCACCGAACGCCGCCGCAGTATTGGTATTAACAAACACTTTTGCCACTGAGCTCGCATTCGCCGCATCCGACACCATTAATTGCGAGCCACCGTTGAAGCCAAACCAGCCCATCCACAGAATAAACATACCTAAGGTTGCCATCGGCAAATTAGAGCCAGGGATAGGATTCACTTGACCGTTAGGGCCGTATTTCCCCTTACGCGCACCGAGCAATAACACACCCGCAATCGCCGCCGTCGCACCTGTCATGTGCACAATACCGCTACCCGCAAAGTCCACAAAGCCCAGTTTAGAGATAAAACCTTGGCCCCAAGTCCAATACCCTTCTACTGGATAGATAACCGCTGTCATCACCACAGAGAAGAACAGGAAAGCCCATAACTTCATCCGTTCCGCCACAGCGCCAGAGACAATTGACATCGCCGTTGCCACAAACACCACTTGGAAGAAGAAGTCAGATTCTAATGCATGGCTCGCATCTGATGATTGAGAACCGATTAAGGTACCAATCGATGGCAACCAACCCCCTTCAGTGTTATCCACATACATGATGTTGTAGCCAACCAGCAGATACATCACACAGGCAATCGCGTACAACACAACGTTCTTAGTTAAAATTTCAGTGGTGTTTTTAGAGCGAACTAAACCCGCTTCTAACATGGCGAATCCCGCCGCCATCCACATAACTAACGCACCAGAAATCAAAAAGTAAAAAGTATCGAGTGCAAAGCGTAGTTCAGTGACTGTGCCGCCTAATTTTGTTAATTCTTCCATTGTCAGCCCCTTATAGCGCTTCTGTATCGAGTTCACCCGTACGGATACGGATAGCTTGTTCTAAGTCGACGACGAAGATCTTACCGTCGCCAATTTTCCCCGTATGGGCCGCAGTGGTAATGGCCTCAATCAACATGTCGAGATTTTCAGCCTTAGTGGCAATTTCTAGTTTTACTTTTGGCAAAAAATCCACCTGATACTCGGCGCCACGATACAGCTCTGTGTGCCCTTTTTGACGGCCAAAACCTTTAACTTCGGTCACCGTCATGCCTTCAATACCTATTCCGGCGATAGCTTCACGGACATCATCCAACTTAAATGGCTTGATGATAGCGCTGACTAGTTTCATCCTGACCTCCAAAAAAACGCGATTGTTATTAACTTGTATCAAAGGTAATTCAATCATTAGGCCAACAATTTAACTTACTGATTATTTTACACTTTAACTAAACAAGGTTATTTTTAAAGGTTAAAAATGCACCATGATCGAGCACAAACAAGTGCAACGCACTCTTTTAGTGAGCAGTTTAAGTGCAACAGCTATTCGACCTTAGGCCTATTGGTAACAAGGTTAAATTGGGGTCTACTGGGGAAGCGTAAATCGAGATGAAATCTGAGCATCACAGCACAAGCTCTTAGACAAAAGCGAAGATCATCACTAAGACAATCATCAAGCGCAGAAGGAAGGCCCGATGTTAAAACCCGAAGAATGTGTTCTCGTTATCGTCGATGTGCAGGGAAAACTTGCACAAATCATGGATAACAGTGACAAGCTGCACCAACAACTACAGACCTTAATCCAAGGTGCACAATTATTTGAAATTCCCATACTGTGGTTAGAACAGCTACCCGATAAGCTCGGAGCAACCAGTCCTGGGCTTCAAACCTTGCTGGAGAAAACCGGCTCCCCCATTGCCAAGCAACATTTTAGCGGTTGGCACTGTGAAGAGTTTGCGCAGGCACTCACTAAGACAAATCGTAAACACGTCATACTGGCGGGCATTGAAACCCATGTGTGTGTTTATCAAACCTGTTGTGACCTTATAGAACAGCAATATTCGGTGCATCTCGTCGCAGATGGCGTCTCGTCACGCAGTGCCGATAATAAACAACTGGGTATTCAGATGATGACGGCCAGAGGCGCCTTATTAACTAACGTGGAATCGCTATTATTTGAATTACAACATCAAGCCCAAGGCGAGCGCTTTAGGGCATTATTAAAACTGATAAAATAGTCTTAAATTCATTTAGAGCAAAAGAATAAAGGTCACATTAACTTGTGACCTTTATATTAAATAATCGTTACAAAAATTAAATTAGAAACGACCAGTCAGACCTAAACCAATAAATACACCATCAGCATCTGAATCTAATTCTCTAGCTAATTCAAAGTTTGCAGAGAAGCTATCAGATAGACGTAACCAATAAGCGGTTTTTAATACGAAAGTATCATCATGACCATCATCAGTATAACCTAGACCAACAGACCATGATTTAGTCACATACCAATCAGCACCTAAATTGAATGTGTCGTCAGAATCTTGATGTGTCCAGTTTGCGCTCAAATCAACACCAGTGGTTGATTGTAGTGCAATAAAGCTACGCACTTTTAAACCGTATGATTCTTCGATGCTATCGCTGCCATCGTTATAGAAAGCAGATACTGCAGAGCTATCGTTGAAGTAATAACCGACTTCTGCACCGTAAGTGTTCCAGTCAAAACTGCCGATTTCAGAACGTTGATAGTTAGCAGCAATAAACCATTTAGAAGCAAATACATAAGTGCCATCAACACCAATGGTATCTAAATCTGATTCATCATAATTGCTGTAATTAACGCCAACATTAGACGTTTGAGCTAAAAATCCATTAAGCGCATAAGGACCTTTAGTTTGGTCAACTGGGCTAATGTAGTAACGATAATTCGCGTTCCACAGACCATCGCTGAACTCTTCAGAATTTGCGCTATATTTTAGGCCTGCTTCATGCTGAAATGAGTTATCTTGTGCAGCAGCGGCATTAACACTTACGAAACCTAATAATATTGCAAGCGCGGTAATTTTTTTCATCAAAGTATTCCCTTATATGATTATAAGCTAGGAGTAAAAGATGAAGATAACGAAGAAACAATCTCAGCATTGCTTATTCCATTATCATTAATATCCATTTAAATTTTTTATTTAAACGAACCTGCTCTCCTAGCGGCGCACACCTTAATGCAAAAAATATAGAATTGAAATAAAAATTTAATATTTATCCTTTAATAAAGGATATAAAAAAAGCTCCCTATATAGGAGCTTTTTATTATTTTGAAGTCTACTTAAGTATTATTTATAAGTGGCTTCGCGTTTTTTCGCTTCTTCATCCCACTTAGGTAACATGTCCTTCTTAAATGCTTCTTTCTCAGCATTCATTTTTTCCATGTCCATACCTAAAGCGGCTTGTGCCTTAGCTTTAGTCGAAATATCAGGGATAGCGACAGGATCTGTGATGCCTTTTTTCGCCAACAGTTGCGCTAATTTAACCCGCGCATCAGCCGCTTTATCTACCGCGGTACCTAAAATACGTAAGACTTCTTCAGGAGCGTGAGCAGCAGCGCCGTGTGAAGCAATCGCATAGTCCCAACGCCATTGTGAATGACGGATATCGGTTAGAATAGGCTTCATTTCCGCTTCAGTTGCACCCGCTTTCCAAGCGGCTGCGGCTTCAAAGTGCGCTTTCACCAGTTGCGCTTCGGCGCGGCCTTTTAACTCTTTCACTTTAGCTTTACGTTCGTTGGTCAAGCCGACTAAGAACTCTTTACTTTGGCTGTGGCACGTCGCGCAGGTTTCTTCAAAACGATCAAATGGGTTACCCACTTTATGATCTGTGTACTTACGACCCTTGTCGTTGGTCACTTTTGGCATGTGACAATCAACACAGCTCACATCATTCTTACCATGAACACCGAGTTTCCAAGTTTCATAGCCAGGATGCTGCGCTTTTAACATAGGGGTTTTAGACAGCGCATGCGTCCAATCTGAGAACTCAATACCGTCGTAATAGGTTTCCATTTGCTCAACGGTTGTGCCCATATCCCAAGGGAATTTAACGAAACCTTTTCTGCCTTCTTTTTTCTCGAAGTAGTATTCAACGTGACACTGACCGCAGACCATTGATTGCTTGTCTTTTTTAGACGCTTTGGCAAAAGGTGTGCCTAATGCTTCCATACCACGTTCAGCAAAGGGGCGAGAGATACGCAGTTTTGGCGTGCCTTTCTCATGGCAGTCACCGCAGCCTATGGTGTTCACCACTTCTGGGCCGCCTTTTGCCCATTTGCCTTTGAAGTAACCATCTTCGCCTTGTTCTTCAATCAAACGCGGCACATCTGGGCTCTTACAACTCCAACAAGCCATAGGCATTGGACCATCTTCCGCATTGGCTGGTGCGCCAGTACGCAGAGTGTTACGCACATCCGTAATGGCATACATGTGGCCACGTGGTGCGTTGTAATCTTTCGCAAAACCATAACCTGCCCACAGCACGACTAAGCTCGGGTCCGAGGCTAACACATCGGTATTCTCAGTGCTTTTATCTGTGTCATGCCAGCTAGCGTATTGATTAGCAAATTTGTCTTTATAAACTTCGTTGCGAGGCTCAGTTTTATCACTCGCCATTGCGCCCGCCGCCATGAAGCTGGCGGCAACCAGTGCACTTAGTGCAAAGGACTTACCTGTCATCTTCTTCATCATCTCATCTCCGTGTTGCATTATTGTTGTAAATCACGACATCTCCATGGTCAAACTTAGTGAGTTAATCCCGCTAAACATATACCTCTTAGGGGGTATCTAGGTCGAAGTTTGCGCTAGATCAAAATGTAAAGGTGTTGTTGTTCACACTTCTATACTTTTGTTAATGTATTACATTATTTTCTAATGTAAAAACCACTGCAAAGTGCCATAACAGCGGCCATTAAAATGAATAGCGGATTAATGAAACGAGGCAGTCTAACCTCAAAAATCTTAGGATTAATGTTAGTACTCATTCTGCTTTCTAGCAGTTTATCAACCTTTGCTATCATCAATTTGTCTTACAGCTTGGGCGACGCTAAGGCGATTAACGCCTCGGGTTCTTTGCGGATGCAAAGCTATCGATTGATGTTTTACGCCAACTCTGGCAGTGATGCTGCGCTCGATAAAATCATCGAATTCGAAAACACCCTCTATTCCGATACCTTAAAGCCTTCAGATAGTTGGTTTAGTCCACGTAAGATTGCCGATCAATATCAGCTCGTGATCGATAAATGGTTGGTAATGAAATACTACATAGAGCAAGAAAACTCCCGCGACTATGTGGCGTCACTTAAGGACTTTGTCGACACCATAGATTTACTGGTATTGGAGATGGAGCACCACGCCGCCTTTAAACTCAGGCTCCTCGCTGCCAGCCAAATATTAGGCTTGAGTGTCATGCTGATTATCGCCTTTGTGGCGGTGCGTTTTACTAAAAAGAAAGTGGTGATCCCGCTGCAAAAACTGATGGAGTCGGCGAATACTATTTCTAAGGGCAATTTTGAAATCGAAATGCCCGAAACCGAATATATCGAACTCACAGCGCTCACCCATGCCCTGCAAAAAACCGCCAAGGAACTCGCCATGCTTTATGGCGATTTAGAGTCGCAGGTGGCAGAGAAAACCTTAGCACTCACTCGGGCTAACAATGAGCTGGCATTTCTATACGATAATCTACTGACATTAAACGCGAATAAGCTCGATTACAAAGCGCTCAAAGCGGCACTGAATCAGTTAAAAGGTTATGAGTCACTCGACTACCTAAGGCTCATTATCCAGTATCCAGAGCAAGAGCTTGAAGTGATTGAGGCCGATGGTGGCTGGCCAGAGGTAACTCAAAACAGCACCCGTTTCCCGCTACAATTTGAGCAAGCAAATCTGGGCTACTTAGAGTTGATAGCAGATCAAACACCGAATATCGCGCTATTTAATAATTTCGCGATTATGCTGACTCGCTCAATTGTGATCCACAACGCCACTGAGCAAAGACAACAACTGGCGCTGATGGAGGAACGCGGCGTAATCGCACGGGAATTACACGACTCCTTAGGTCAAGTGCTGTCCTTCCTTAAAATCCAAATTAGCTTATTACGCAAAAACTTAGATCACAGCTGCCGCAACCCTACCGTTGAGGCTCAATTAACCGAAATCAATGAAGGCGTGAGCACTGCCTATGTGCAGCTCAGGGAATTGCTGTCGACCTTTAGACTCACGATTAAAGAACCCGATCTAAAAAGTGCCTTAGAGGCTATGCTTGAGCAGCTCAGAACCAAGACGAGTATCAAGATCACCTTAGACTATAAACTTGCACCACAATGGCTAGAGGCAAAGCAGCATATTCACATACTGCAAATCACTCGGGAAGCGACCTTAAACGCCATCAAACATGCTGAGGCCAGCCTCATCAATATCCATTGTTATAAGGATGACGAGGGCATGGTCAATATCAGTGTTTGCGATAACGGCATAGGTATTGGACATTTAAAAGAACGAGATCAACACTTTGGCATAGGGATTATGCATGAGCGAGCCAGCAAACTTTCAGGTAAAGTCATATTTAGCGACAACGAGATAAGCAGATTTAAACCTGCTACGGCAACCACGATTGAGCAAGGATGCAACGAACAAGACGATACACTCAAGCCTAACCATTCATTCAACCTTGCGCAGCACAGCAAAGGTTCAAGTGGCACTCGAGTGACGCTTATTTTCCCCTCTCAACAGGAGCCTTCAAATGGGTAAACCTTATTCCGTACTTGTGGTCGACGACCATCCCCTCTTACGCAAAGGCATCTGCCAGCTCATTGCCTCAGATCCTGACTTCAGCCTTTTTGGCGAAGCCGGTGGTGGTTTAGATGCATTAACCGCCGTTGCCACCGATGAGCCCGATATCATCTTGCTCGATCTGAATATGAAAGGCATGACAGGCCTAGATACGCTCAATGCCATGCGCCAAGAGGGCGTCACCTCGCGCATAGTGATACTCACAGTTTCCGATGCCAAACAGGATGTGATCCGTTTATTACGCGCAGGAGCCGACGGCTATTTGCTCAAAGATACTGAGCCCGATTTACTGCTCGAAAAACTCAAAAATGCCATGCTTGGCCACAGAGTTATCAGCGATGAAGTGGAGGAATACCTCTACGAGCTAAAAGATGCGACCGACGAGCAAGAATGGATTTCGAGCCTGACGCCTAGGGAGCTGCAAATTCTAGAGCAACTGGCGGAAGGCTTAAGTAATCGGATGATTTCAGAGCATTTACACATTAGTGAAGGCACAGTCAAAGTGCACGTGAAAAACCTACTGCGCAAAGCCAATGCCAAGTCGAGAACCGAAATGGCGGTACGCTACCTTAATCAGTAATCCCTGAGTTTAGCGAGGTATAGCGCAAACAATAAAGGCAATCCTATGATTGCCTTTATGTTTTTATCGAACAGGATTTGAATGGACGATTACAGACCTTTCTCGATAAATGCCTGCCAACTCAGTAACGCCTGCTCAAAGTCCTCTAGGCCACAATAGGCTTCAGATTCAGCATCATAGAGTGACATCGCCTCTTCTAATTCATACTCTTGCTCGAAACCTAACGTATTCGCAAACACCCGCGCCTGCTCACGCTCTAACTCTAAGGTGAAATCATTACCGACGAGACGCCATGCACCGCGTTTATCGGTTTGAATTTCTTTAATCATGTCTAACACTTGCTGAATTTTGGCTAACTCAGGCCCCAATTCTTCTGTAAACCATTGCCCCAGCACTTCATGATCCATGCTAAAGCTGGCCAGAAAGGTGCCGGTTAAACTGTTACGCCGAAATTCGTATTCCATTTTATTGTCTCTTTGCTCTAAGCCTACTAATGCTAATTTTAACCTATCCTTGGCGAAGTTGCTCGCCCCACGCAGCACAGCCGATTTAATACCAATCGTACTAAATATCTGTTCATTCAGCGGGAGTTCAACGCGCTTTAGGCAAGGTGAAGGCTTGAAGGCATAGTGGTGCTCTGTCGAAAGCCTTAAACGCAGTATAAAGCGCGTTGCCATGCCGTTAAGCACGAGTACTGACTTCATTTTCATGGCAAAATCAGTTAGCTTGTTTGTATGATTTTGAAAGTTATATGGAATGCGATATGCACGAAGGATTTATCTACAGTTTAGTGCTAAGCGGCGCCCAAGCGGGTTCCACCTTAAGCTTAGAACAGATCGAAAAATGGGATCCGCAGGATGGTCTACTCTGGTTGCACCTTCGCTATCGCAATAAAAAGGCGCGCCACTGGATACTCAATAGCGGCCTGCCGAAGGTCGAGAGTGATGCTCTACTCGCCCAAGATACTCGCCCCCGCGCCGTTATCGCCGGCGAAGGCATATTGCTCGCGTTACGCGGCGTCAACCTCAACCCCAATTCAGCTCCCGAAGACATGGTTGCCGTGCGTATTTATGCCGATAAACAGCGGATCATATCCACCTGCGATCGCGAGTTACAGTCGGTCAAAGATGTCGCCGAGCTGATCCTTGAGGGCAATGGGCCTGCAACTACGGGCGACTTTATCGTCGCTGTCTGCGAGCGACTCACTAACCGTAAAGTCGAGTTCATCGATAAGTTAGAAGAACAACTCTCTGATTTAGAAGAGCTCGTTGTCTCAGGCAATGTAAAAGACTTACGCACCGATATCGCTGAACTGCGCCGCCAAACTGTCGCCATTCGCCGCTATTTAGCGCCCCAACGTGAAGCCTTTTCAAAAATGATTTCCGAGCAAGTTAGTCTGTTTAACGATTCGGAGCGACTTAAACTCAGGGAAACAAACGATAAGCTTATCCGTACCATTGAAGATCTCGATGCCCTGCGCGATAGGGCGAATGTGACTCAGGAAGAATTACTCAGTCAACAATCGGAGCAGCTCAATAAGCGCTTATATTTCTTATCTTTAGTGTCAGCCATCTTCTTACCATTGGGTTTTTTAACGGGCTTACTCGGAGTCAATATTGGCGGCATACCGGGCGCCGACAACACTTGGGCCTTCGCCACCTTCTGCGGCATATTAATCTCACTCGTCGCCCTACAAATGGCGCTGTTTTATCGATTTAAGTGGTTATAGCCACCTTAAAAACAACAACGCCAATCGATTAGGATTGGCGTTGTTTTCGTTCATTCTTATAAGCTGAATGTTGTGAGCTAATGCTTATGCTCTAAGCGGGCGATTATGTCGTCGGCAACTCAAACACATGAGTCATGACTTTATAAAGCTCTGTCCCTTGGTGCACAGATGCCGAAGCAAAGTGCAAAATCGGCACGCAGTCCTGCGGCAAACTGACCGTCTTTAGCTCATCTGCCGTACCGTATAAATCCATTCGCAGTAAATTTACTAAGGGCTGTCCCGCAGCCAGTGGTTCACCCACTGGAGCGAGGTATTCCACTAACCCTGAACTTGGTGCGTGATACTTTTTATAGTCTTTAAGGTAACAACCAAAGCGCTGCATTTTAGCGGGGTCAACGGTTTCAGCGATCACGCCGCGGTGGCTTAAATACGCCAAAATCCCTTGGGCATCAACCAACGCATCCTCAAGACAGACGCGCTCTTGGCTCGCCAATTCTAAGGTTAACGCTGACACAGCAACGGCTAAATCTCGCCCCTGCGCTTTTGCAAAATCACTTAATTGCCACCAAGGACAAAACGCCGCCTCATCCATAGCACCACCAAAGGTGTTGGGGATAACAAGCGTATAAGGGATCAACAAAAACTGCGCGGCAGCTAAGTCATATTCAGGACAATACAAATGCTTACAGGATTTAGGCCCCGTGTGTAGATCGAGCACTATATCCGCGCCGTGGGCCATAATCTGCAGATTAACCGCAAGCCTATGGCCAGTAGTAATGCCCCATTCATGCCGTAATTTTTGCTGACAGGCTTCAACCAAAGTACTGCGATAAGCTTGGATCAGCTCGTTATCACTCAGCTTAGCATGTTCGCTATACCAAGTCGGCAAATCGATAGCATGATTCAAGTACTCACGATTCCAGTTCGCCCCCGTAATAGGGTCAAATCGGCCGAGGGTAAACTCACCACTTTTTTGGTTGATCCCAAGAGGATTGGCTAATGGTACTAAGGTGATTTCACCGCGGATGTCACAGAGTTCGAGCTGCTTCATCAACTGATAAATCACCGCATTACCTTGCACTTCAGCGCCGTGGACATTGGCCTGAATATACACTTTGGGGCCAGTCGCCTTATCGTCGCTCGGCTTAAAATGGTAAATAGGCAAGGTAAGCGCTTGCCCTGCGGCAAGCTCGCCAATTTGCAGAGACGATGTTGTCGGCAGCATATTAAGCGCCTTCGAACAGATTTTGATGCAGCGATTTCACCACTTGCGCCGCTTCCGATTCTGCCACTAACACACACAGATTATGTGGGCTGGCGCCTTGGCAAATCATCCGCACATTGTGTGGTTCTAACACTTCAAACACACGGCGACAAATACCCGGCGTGGTCGCAATGCGGTTACCGATAATCGCCACTAAGGCTAATCCATCTTCGACGCGCACCCGGCAATGCTGTGATAATTCTTGCAACAATGCCTCACTCAACAAACCTTGGCCACTTGAATCTGAGCCAGTTTTATCGAGGGTTAGAGACACGTTCACTTCTGAGGTGGTAATTAAATCCACACTGATCTTATGTCGCACCAATGTCGCAAAGGTTTCCGCTAAAAAGCCCTGTGCATGCAACATTTGCAAGCTGTGAAGATTTAACAGCGTTTGATCGCGGCGCAAAGCCACAGCGCGGAATACGGGCGCATCTTCCACTTGATGACGGATCCAAGTCCCGCCCTTTTCAGGCTCTTTACTTGAACCCACAAACACTTGAATTTGCTGACGAACGGCAGGAAGAATGGTCGCAGGATGCAATACCTTGGCACCAAAGGTCGCCATCTCGGCGGCTTCATTAAAGCTGATCTCGGCAATCGGAAAGGCATTGGGCGCAAGGCGAGGATCGGTTGTATAAATCCCTGCGACATCGGTCCAAATCTCGACCGCTGAGGCGCGTAGCGCTTCGGCTAACAGCGCAGCAGAATAATCACTACCACCGCGGCCTAATGTGGTCGTTTGACCTGCTTCATCGGCACCGATAAAGCCTTGTGTGACAATCACTTGTTCCGCTAATAGTGGCTGAAGATAATCACGAGCTAAAGTCGCAATCTGCTCAACCTGAGGTTCCGCGCGGCCAAAGTGGCTGTCGGTACGTAATACTCGGCGTACATCGAAGGCGCTGGAGTTAACACCTTTCTCGCGGATGACTGCTGAAAACAACGCCGAAGAACATTGCTCACCGAGGGACAACAACTCATCCATGGTCGCTTTGCTGCGTTGTGATGCGAGCGCGTCACTCAATACTGACATGCGACTCAATAATTTATCTAATGCGGCGGCCACATCGTTAGGACGACCGAGCTTATCTAAAATCGCATATTGAATTTGGGCAATTTGTTTTAATCGCTGTAATCGACCATCGTCGTTGATGGATTCTTGCGTCAATTCAACTAACAGATTAGTCACGCCACTCGATGCGCTGACCACGACTAAACGGCAATGAGGATTGGCTAACACTATGTCGGCACAGCGATTCATAGCGTTATAGTCGGCGACTGAGGTGCCACCAAATTTTGCGACAACGAGGGACATTAGCGCACCTCCGTGAAACACGTAGGGCAACAAATAAATGCAGATTGAATAAGATATTGATTAACTAACATGATCACACTCCGAACTGACTTCGTTCGAAGAGCCTGGTGCTCAATGATAACGCACCCCAAAAGAAGGGAAACAGCAATCGTCACCAGAAGCTCTCCACCAATTACAGGTGACAATCGTCAGGATTCAGCCTGATCGACCGACATAAACATGCAGCAACCATATCTATGCCTCGGCGTTAATCTCCCTCATCAGTCATCGCTGGAGTTTGTGCTCCTCTGACCGACTACCTAGTTAACGCTCCTCTTCTGTTCCTTTCCTAGGGAAAGGGACGAAAAAAGTAGCAATAAACCCCTAATGAAGTCAATGCTAATTTCATAACAAATGAATAATTTAAATAAAATCTTTTGAAAACAACTAAGTGCTTAAATCGGGCAACTCGTATACCAGCTGCACATAATCACTAAATTTGCCTAAACACACTTCATCATGTCCGGCCAAAGTGCAAGGCACTAAGCTCACCTCCCCTTGTTCGACTACATAAATCGCGTACTGATTAAATTTCTTCCCCAATTGCAACGCCATCGTTCTATCGATAAACACGGCCCAGCTTTTTTCCATGTGGGATAAATCCGGCGCCGCGCCCACTAAAGCACGATAGGGACTGCCGAGTAATTCAATTTCACGGAGAAGTTGGCGATCGAGTAAACGGTTTTGACTGGGAGAAAGCAGCTTTGAAGCGGGATTATGAGCAGTAATAACAGCAAAGGAAAAATCACAGGATAATGCTTGAGTCAGCAAAAATAACGGCGCTTGGTAACATTGCCACAAATCTTGAGTCGTATTGTCCATTGGTAGTCTAATCGAAAAATGAACCCAGGCTAGTGTAGCAGAGTGATTGTAAAATCCAAAGAGGCGTGAACTGGCTCACAGGAATCGCAAATACATTAGTTATACTAATCAATAGCTAAAGTAAATATCATGGTAAAAAACCCGACTCACCTAAAATTTGTTAACATTTCATTTGTTAACAAATGACTAAAACGAGTACAATGTACGTACTGGTGAGTTGAAACAGATTGAGCAAGATGCTTATCGTTCAATACAGTTTGTTACATATATCGCTTTAAGTAACGTGAACTGACCGGGCATCTGTTTAAAATGTGTTCTACATTTGATTTGTCTTTTAAACATTTAAAAAAAACAATAGTTAAGGAACTTATTCTAACTATTGCTTATCGAAGTTGGTACTGATTACGTTTTCTCGTATTACACTTAAACGTGCACTTAATCTACATCCAGATATAGATGTCACCTTAAAGATTTTCCTTTTGAGCACAAAGCAGTTCAAGGAAGTATCAACGCTTTTATGAATATAAGAGCCCGAAGTAAGTTGCTCTTATTGGTTAGTATAAACTGATTAAAATTTAGGTAAATAATATGCAAAATCCGCACATTCTGATCGTTGAAGATGAAGCCGTTACCCGTAACACGCTGAGAAGTATTTTCGAGGCAGAAGGGTATGTGGTAACTGAGGCCAATGATGGCGCAGAAATGCATAAGGCTATGCAGGAAAACAAAATTAACTTGGTCGTTATGGACATTAACTTGCCAGGCAAGAATGGCCTGTTGTTGGCACGTGAACTACGTGAAATCAACAACATCGGTCTGATCTTCCTGACAGGTCGTGACAACGAAGTCGACAAAATCCTTGGGCTTGAAATTGGCGCGGACGATTATATTACCAAGCCGTTCAACCCACGTGAATTGACGATTCGTGCTCGTAACCTTCTGACTCGCGTCAACAGCGCTGGTGCCGAAGTCGAAGAAAAGAGCTCAGTAGAATACTATCGCTTCAACGATTGGAGCTTAGAGATCAACAGCCGTTCATTAGTGAGCCCACAGGGTGAATCTTACAAACTGCCACGTAGCGAATTCCGCGCTATGCTGCACTTTGTTGAAAACCCAGGCAAAATTTTGACTCGTGCCGATCTACTGATGAAAATGACTGGCCGTGAACTTAAGCCACACGATCGTACTGTAGACGTGACTATCCGTCGTATCCGCAAGCATTTCGAAAGCTTGCCAGATACGCCAGAAATCATCGCGACTATTCACGGTGAAGGCTATCGCTTTTGCGGTAACTTAGAAGGCTAATTGCCCGCTAAGCGACACTCGCATTAGCAACAGGATTGATTCGATAAGCATCAATTCACAAAAAACCAGATCCTAGGATCTGGTTTTTTTTATGTCTAAAATTTAGCGAATCAGATTAATAGGCGACGCTTACAGAGTTAAGAGTCAGGTTGATGGCAAAGCCGATGTCAAAAATAGAAACAAAAATATTTATAAAACAGCAGCATAATTATAAAACAAGCTCAACCTATCAGCGCTAATGAGAGCGAGTGATATAAGAGCTAAACAAGGAGCAAGCCTACAACGTATACGTAAGGCATAGCAGCATACGCAAGCAGGCCCGCTCTCTATCTCGCGCTACTTAGCGTTTTTCAACTGCCTATCGAGGAAATCGGCCAGTGAGCGGTATAAGTGATTACGCACTTTCTCGCCACGCATCGAATGTTTAGATCCCGGATAATCGATCATCTGGAATAATTTACCTTCATCCTGCAGCGCTTTATAAACTCGAGTGCTGTTTTCAAACAAGACGTTATCGTCAGCCATGCCGTGATACATCAACAGACCCGCTTGATAGTTTTTCACGTATGGGAACACGCTGCTGGCTTCATAACCCTTTTCATTACCTTCGGGATGACCTAAGTAACGCTCAGTATAATGGGTGTCATACAAGCGCCAGTCGGTCACAGGTGCGCCCGAAATCGCGGCTTTAAAGTAATCCGGCGCCTTAAATAAACTCATCAAGGCCATATAACCACCGTAGCTGTGGCCGTAAATCGCCACATTATCGGCATCGACAAAGGGCAGACTCCGTAAATAATCCACCCCCACTTTTTGATCATTCACTTCAGCTTCGCCCAAATGACGGTAAATCACCTGCTCGAACTGAGTGCCTCTGTGGGCGCTGCCGCGGTTATCCAACTGGAATACCACATACCCTTGTTGCACCAGATACTGGGTAAAGTAGTCCTGCTCACTCCAGCTATTAGTCACTAACTGGGCGTGCGGCCCACCGTAAACTCGCACTACGACAGGGTATTTCTTGCTTGCATCGAAGGGAACGGGTTTGAATAAACGGGTTTGCAGCACTTGGCCATCTTCGGCTTTCAGTTCACCAAATTCTGGGATTTGCCACAATCCAGCATAGTCATATAAAGGATGACCTTGCTTAACCGCATTTTGCTCGACCCAAGCCAGTTGCTGGCCCTCGTCACCGTGTAAACTGATTTGCGGTGGCTGAGATAAGCTGTTGAAATAATCAAGGTAGACACTCTGATTATCGGCGAAAACAGGATTGTGCATCCCCGCTTGCTTGCTCACGCGCTCAACCTTGCCGCCCGCTAAAGGCACGCGATAAAGCTGTTTCTCAATTGGCGTGTCTTTACGGCCGGTGAAATACACCCAGCCTGCGGTTTCATCTATGTATTCCAACTCATCGACAGCCCACTCGCCCTTAGTCAATTGCGTTTTGAGTTTGCCTTTTAAGTCAAAAAGATACAGATGATTAAAGCCGTCACGCTCAGACGCCCAAATAAAGGCAGACTGCTGTTTTAAGAAATGCAGATCGTTATTGAGGTTTACCCAAGCATCACTGCGTTCTTTCACTAAGGTTTTTGGCTTAGTCAGTGCATCTAACGCCACTAACTGCAAATCGAGCTGATGTTGATCGCGGCTCTGCCACTGGAACGACAAGTGTTTGCTATCGGGCAACCAATCGACCCGCGGCAGGTAAATATCTTTGCTCTTGTCTTCGCTATTCTCATCGCTATGATCTTCGCGCAACTTTACCCAATTGATAGCCTTATCTTTTAACGTGACCACACCGAGGGCGATATCGACGTTGTTTTTGCCGGCATAGGGATAGCGCTGCTCAGTAAGTTTAATACCATCAGCATAGATTTCGTTACGGGTTACTTGCTCGACACCGGACTCATCAATACGGGTAAAGGCGATGGCCGATTCATCGGGCGCCCACCAATAGCCAGTCATGCGATCCATTTCTTCTTGAGCGACAAACTCGGCCATGGCATTTTTAATCACCCCGCCGCCATCGGTCGTCATAGCTTGGAGTTTTTTCGTCGCCAGATCTAACACATACAAATTTTGATCCCGCACAAAAGACACAAAATGCCCCCTGGGCGATAAGCGTGCATCTGTAGCAAACCCTTCGCCAATGGGAAGTTGGCTTACACTGTTATCCACTAATGAAAAATAATACAGATTACCAGCAGCCGGAATTAATAGCGCTTGGCTATCATCAGCCCAGAAGTACTCCATAATGCCTTCACCATAAATACGTTGGCGTTCGCGGCGGGCCTTTTCTTCATCGGATAATTCATTGCTTGCCAACTTATCGGCATTGAGCAATAGGCTAGATTTGCCCGTCTTTACATCCATCTGCCAGAGATCATAAAAGTTTTGATTGTCTTTACGGCCCGCAAGATAAGTGACACGCTGACCATCAGGTGACAATTTCAAACCTCGAGGACTGGTGCCCGCTAAGGCGGGCGAGGCATTCATTCGCTCAATCGTCAGTGGCAGTTTGCCGCCTTCCATTGCATAAGCTGGGGTAATTGAAAACATAGCTGTCGACATCATGGCCATTTGGCTCGCTATCAGTAGGGGAACGGCGCGCACCTTAAGTGAGCACGCAGGGAACCAAGTTAACCTATTTTTAATCATTATTATTCCTTGGAAACATAATCGCCTAAGATGTCAGCGATTAAAAACAAGCCGACATTGTGCCAGAGGCAAACCCTAAATAGAAATAGCATGCAATATGCCGAAACAAATTAGGCCCTTGCGCCAAGCTCAATCCAAATAATCCCTAAAAGCCTTAATATTCGCTAAAAGCATCAGCAACATCGCTGAAATTGTCGACTAACTGAGTTATCATTCGCGGCAAATAACGAAATTGACCTCATTGTTGAACCCTTAAAGGACATAACATGCAGACTCTGGCCCAGCACCTGACCTCACAGGCAGTGAACGACTCCCTCTCCCACCTAATTTTAACCTTAGCCGACACCTCAAAAGCCATTAGCCATGCCGTTCGCCACGGTGCACTTGCGGGCGTGTTAGGCGCGACTGAGCAAGAAAACGTCCAAGGTGAAACCCAGAAAAAACTGGATATCATCACCAACGACATGCTCAAAGATGCCTTAAAAGCTGACGGTACAGTGCGCGGTTTAGCGTCGGAAGAAGAAGATCATGTGGTTGAAGTCAGCCAAAATGGTCAATATCTGGTGTGTTTCGATCCGCTAGATGGCTCATCTAATATCGATATCAACTCGTTAGTCGGCACCATTTTCTCCGTCCTGCCAGCCCCTGCTGGCGAGCTGACTGAAACCAGCTTTTTACAATCTGGCCGCGCACAATTAGCCGCAGGTTATATACTTTATGGTCCATCGACCATGCTGGCATTAACCACAGGTCAAGGCGTGCAACTCTTTACTTTGCACCCAGAAACCAATGAATTTTTACTGACTAACGCAGCCATGAGCATTAGCCCAGATACCCAAGAGTTTGCCATTAACATGTCGAACCAACGTTTTTGGGAAGCGCCAATGCAGACCTATATTGCCGATTTACTGCTCGGTAAAATTGGCCCACGCGAAAAATCATTCAACATGCGCTGGATTGCGGCCATGGTCGGCGACGTACACCGCGTGCTATCACGTGGCGGTATTTTCACCTACCCAACCGACAATAAAGATCCTAAAAAACCGTACAAACTGCGCTTGATGTACGAAGCCAACCCAATGGCTTTTTTAGTCGAACAAGCCGGCGGTAAAGCTTCAACCGGTTATGAAACCATTTTGGATATTCAACCAACGCAAATTCACCAACGTGTTGCCGTCATCCTAGGCAGCAGCAACGAAGTCGACGCTTGCCTAAGCTACCATGGATTAGATTACAGCGAAGAACCAAGTCTGGACTAAGTAGAATCGCTTAGATTCTGATTTTTACGAGAAAGGCCACTGATTACAGTGGCTTTTTTATTGTCGCGTAATGCGACACTTGAGTTTTGATTGCGAAATCAGGGATCAGTAAAGTTTTAGCGATTGGTTTCACATTTGGAGTTTATGCGGCCTAACGGCCGAGGTAAGTCGAAGTCGTGGGGCTTCACCCTCAATCAATTGTGATGATTTGTTTGGTGTATCACTAACAAAGTTATCGCTGTGAATCGCGATGAGTAATTGCGGCCTAACGGCCGAGGTGAATCAAAGTCGTGGGTCTTCAACCCACACCCGACCAAAAGGGGAAAAGCGCCTGTTCCCCTTTTGGAAATCCCCCGGCGTCCCTAGCGAAGTTACATGCATTGATTACTAGCCTTGGTCTTATGGATAAATTGCTATCGCTTCCGATGGTACATCCTGTACCCCGAAAGCTAG
>NZ_JAMTCC010000036.1:0-52150 GCF_025370265.1 Shewanella septentrionalis
GCCACTACAACGCAAGATGCTTACACCTTCATAAAAAACCTAGTTTCACTGGCGTTAACAATCCGTAAATGGTGATTAAAATTAATAAGCAGGGATATTCTCTAATGCCATAAACCTGATAACTCATTAATTGGGGAGGTCACCACGGCAATAATGCTGGGGCTCGTGCTATAGCTACAATTCTCAGACGGTTTATTATCAAAGGTAATCGTTAAACAATAAGATCCATTTTCAACTACTACCAGTGCAACGGTGACCTGTTGCATATAGCCTTTTTCACCAAAGGTTGATTGCCAATAGGGGCTTGTCTTATCGTTATATGCTGTAAACAATGCACATTGATAGTACCAAGGATAATAGCCAGTTAATTCAGGACGTTGTTGATAATAGGGTTGAGCATAATAAGTTACAAAACGTTGATAACTGGCTTTAAGTGTAATCACATAAGGGGATGATGAATTACTTAAATTTGGCATTGTCTTACTGGCATTTAAAGACATGGCATTACTATTATTCAATGCGGCATTGATATCATTAATGGTTTTATTCCAAGGATACTGACCGTTAGCTGTTTTAAAGTCTATGATTGCCTGATTGATATTGCAATCTGGATTTGGTACAGGCACTACAGGTAAGTGATAGAGTATCATGCCATAGTCGGAAGCAAAATTATTGAACTGACTCGGATCGTAGTAAATACCAGCAGTACTACTCGAGTCGGCATTATAAATATTCCACAATTGATTAGAATTACTACCAAGCGCCATATTACCTTGTGCAAGCTTTACCTGATCAGCATTAACATCAATATATTGAGATAATTGTTGATGCCAAAAGTTAATAGCAAATTGAGCAATATCACTCGACACTAAGGTACTATCGGAAGATGAAACACAAGGAAAGCTAATCAAAAAACACATTAACAACCGCATTAGCAACTTTCTCACCAGCCCAGCCTCCTGATTCAGCGCTAATTAAAAAGGCTTCGCTTTAAAAGCGAAGCCTTTACTTATTGTTGCTAATTTTAAGAGAAACTATTTGCGATTGGTGATTGTAAAATCCCTAAAATCTGAGGATTCCCCAAGGCAATTGTAGTTGTAGCAGTAAAGCTACCATCATCATTAAACTTAATATCAGTGGTGCTACCGCCACCACCTGAAGCGCTGAAAAATGGCCAAATTCCTGCTTTCGCTGCCGCCAGAATTTCAGTGCGTTCGCTAGAGCTATAAGAGGCATTTGAGATCATCTTAATAGTAATGCCATCAGCGACCACAATAGACGATGTCGTGCGCAGTAAAAAACCATTGCTACCAAAGGCTTTGTCCCAAGTAGTCGAACTTTGTTTGTCCCAAACGGTATTATCTTTAGTCGTATAGGCTTTCGCTAAAGCAGCACTTTCATACCATGCCGAGTAATCTGATAACACAGGGTTGTTTGGATCATTGGCTGCCAGCGGTCCAGCAGTAAAGGTGGTCACTTTGTCAAACTGAGCATCTATTTTTAAGCCAGCACTGCTCGTTTTGGTGGTAAGTTGGTCATAACCGCCACCGCCACCAAACGAAAAGATATCAAAGAAAAATGACGTACGACCATTTGCCCAAGTATGCTCAACGTCACTACTTGCGGTTTGGCTGTCCATACTGAAAGATTTGCTTGCCCCCCCAGCTAATGCAGACTTCATTGCATCAACAGTTTTATTCCAAGCATATTGCTCTTTGGCCGAGGCAAACTTATTAACAGCAATATTAATTGGATTGATATAGATGTTTGTCAATCCTGTTACACAACCAGCTTGACCAGGAGCATTTCTCATTGCCCATGAGCTAAACAAATCGGAAACCCCTTGAGCATCCCAAGTTTTAGGATCGTGATCACTAAAATAGCTGGTCCATTTACTGTAATAGTCACCCATACAATTTTGGAAGCTCGAGTTTGAACTTGGCACCAGAGCACTCAAAATCAACCCATAATCAGAGGCAAAGTTATTCACTTGGCTTGGATTATAGTAATTGTTAATCGATGCAGGTGGCACTGCGTTGAACAAATTCCACATATCCTGAGAGGTATTCATTGCTGAATTTGGTCCCTGGTAAAGTTGAAATTGATCTGGCGATAAACCTAAACCTGTGACAACAGCGTTGTACCACTGTGCAGTTAGCGTATCCATTGCTTGATTAACTGACGTAGCTTCGCTTCTTTCTAATATAGCTGTACCTGAAGACATGATAATATCCATATAAGTAGTGAAATAGTATCAACTCTTCATACATGAAAAAACGTTCACCATACGTATTGGTGAATAAAAAGTTAATTCATTATAAAGGGTTACGGGCGCTTGGATCCGAAGAGAAGATAGGTATTAGACTTCAATGTCTATCCATTCCTTTGGGTATTGCTTGCTCCTAGCAAGCTAAATATAGCTACGAAAATTGGGAAGTAAAGTGAGTGACGCCCTAACTTTAGACTGATATTACGCATCATTTAAGCTGTCATACTTGCCTGATAACTGCAAAGAATGGGGGCAAGAAGCGTATGAGTATTTAGCCCATAAGATCTACACAATGCGTACGATTAACTAACAGTATTACTTTATAAAAATCAGCTCTCTACTCAATACACGCCTAACAAACAACAAACCGAATATACGCGTTTTTACATCCTCTTATTTAAAACTGTATCGAATAACCTCTTGATAAAATAAATTAAACCCCTCTTGCTCCGCAGTAAAATAGAACTCGTATTTGCATCTTGTGTCATGAAATTAGGCCAAAACTAATATTTCCAAGTACCTAAAACTTAAACGCTTGATTGAAATGAAATATAGCGCGCCCATATCAACTTTATTGATCTCGTATTTTCATCATCATTTAATCGCAAATTATTTTGCATAGGTATCTGTCCGAACCTTTGATAAAATCCGGACAACGGGTTAGCAGTCTTGGTGGACAACCGTCTAACCCGCCAGCCCTCGCAAGAGGGCGTTCTTTCTAATTCATCCTATCTAGCAGTGCCATTTCGGCTTTTCTTAGCCAGAAGATGTAAGATTTTTTACTGTCAAATCCCATTAAGGCCCACTGCTCTTTGCACAGGTAATGGGCGCGGATGGCACGTTTGCAGTTTATGGATAACTGCTCAACGAGGTGGTCAAAATGGGCGACGTGGGCAGGCACGTTGAGTTCGTGCTTTAAGTTGCCGCCGCCCAAGGCTTCACCTAAACGGTCGCAGGCGCTGCGGTTCGCAAACCCCTTGCCCAATTCTTGGTACACCCAATAACGGCCCCAGCGATATAACCCTAACCGCAACGCCTTAATGTTCATCCTCTGCTCGGGTTCATCACTAAAGCCCATTGGCCACCTCATTTATCTTCTCAATCGAAAGCTTAAACACATCAAGGCATATCGATGTCACATCGTCATAGGGCGCAGTAGTACGGCCATTTTCCCAACGTTGGTAAGTGTTGCGGCTAATGCCGTAAATCTCAGCCACTTCGTCTTGGGTCATGCCCCGTAAACGGCGCCCTATTTTCAATACATCCGCGGCGCGATTAGCCATAAATCCTCCTGCGTGAAGTCCATAACCTAGTTGTTCTAATTGTCATCGTCATAACCACCCCACTAACATTGGCTCGTCCGGCTCACTCGGCTCAGTGGTCGATTGGCGCATAATCTCGGGCGCCACATCATCAAATCCCAGCGTGATTAAGTGCGCATGGTAGGCATCCAACGCCATCAGCATGCCCTTATCTAAGGTGCTGTTGACGTAAGTACGTAGCAGCAATGGCAAGGTGTGATTCAAAATCCGCTCACCCACCATGGTATCTACGCCCATGTCGGCAATAATGGTGCGGCACAGTTTTCTTAATGCATGGGAGGTAAACGCCTTAAACCGAATGGTTTCACTCCAATACTGCGCAGTACGAATGCTCACCGGCCCTACTTCACCTGGGAACAAAAACGCCCGCTTGCCCACATGGGTGTATTGCCACTGGGCGTAATGGGTAATGAGCTTCTTGGCCGTCGGCGTCATGGGTAAGCGGTGCTCTTGGCGGTTCTTGGCATTCTCGGCGGGAATAACCCAATAATCACCAGCAAAGTGGTCCCATCTGGCTAAACGGGTTTCACCTATGCGGGTACCGAACATCAGCATTAGCACAAACAACATCGCCACCGGTCTTGCTGCATTTCGCAATGCGCTGAATAACGGGCCCACGTCCGACTCGCTTAATTGCGTGCCCACCAAAGGCGGCATCTTCAAACTCATTTGCACCCGATACCCCGCCAAGCTATTGGTGTCTAACACCCGTAAATCGGCCGCAACCGATAACGCCCGCTTTAACACTTTCACCGCGGCCTTGATGTAATTGGCAGAATATCCCTGCGCCAACATGGGTTTGATTAAATAACTGTCAAATGAGATCTCAGAAGACGATGCCATAAAAGAGGGGTTTGATCATTCATGCTCTGCCGCGGCGAAATCGACGGGCTGGTATGAGAAGCCACGGGCGGCATTCCTGCACACTTGGGAGCAAATCTATCACAACCTTGATGCTAACCCGTGGGTGTGGGTTATCGAGTTCAGGGTGATCAGTACCACAGGCGGTGCAGCATGAACCACTTACTCCCAGGCTTTGAATCACAAGAGCGCGTTGCGTTATTGCTATCGCTCACCCACATTAGTTCGCCCGAGGTAATTGCTGCGTTAACGCTGCATTACACCAGCGCCCTACCCGCCGAACGTGCGGCGGCTCGCCACGGTATTGAACTGTCGAACTTTATGCGCGGGCAAAAGAAGCTAGAGCGAATCGCCGCCACGGTCGAGGCCATTAAAGCCATCGACTGGGCCAAGCTGCAATTAACTCATTTGCAATCAGGCCCTTTGCAACCAAAGCAGGTGGCCTAAATGACTCAATCAGCGGCGTTTCGCCATCTGCTAAATCATTACCGCAGCCATAAGGTAAGCCTGTTACTCAAGGCCACAACGGGCGACAGCATCAAAATCGCGCTGGCACTGGGCGCGCTAGATTGCCTGTACTGGCAAGCATTGGGCAACGGCTTAACCAACCTCGCCAAGGGCATTAGCCGCACCATAGTGTATTAGTACCGATATCACCCAATGCGTCTGCCCTGCCACCCGCCAGTCAGCCAAACAAGCGGCAACCAAAACAAGGAGGCGGCATGAATACGTTCAGTACCAAAGCGGGCGTGGTCACGCTATCTAAACCCTATTTCACCTTGATGTGCGATCAGCAACAAATCGAAGTGAAGTACACCCCCAACAATTACCACGGTTGGGGCATTTGTAAGTCTTTTAACGCCATCAAGTGCAGCGACTTCGGCCAAGCCGACGCCGAAGTATTCGCACTCAACGCAGAATCAAAACTCAGGATAAAAGGAGAAGCAGCATGAAGTCGATACAAGCAGCAACAGTTGAACGTGTAGAAGGTTATTGGACCCATCCCGATTTGCCCGAGTGGGATGAAGGTGTGACCCGCGCAGAGTGTGAAGCATTAGCAGCACGCCAAGGCGGCGAGTTTGTAGCGATTTGGTTTGAACTCGATGCCTCTGAAAATCAGATCGAGCGCTACTTTGACGAGGGCGACAACGATATCAGCGATTGGCAACCCGTTTGCGACAAGGCCGGCTCATTCTTGCTGAGTATTCACGACACCGAAGATGGCCCCGTTGCGCTGTTCTTCGCACCGAAAGATAAGGAAGCGGCAACGGAAGGTAAATGACCTGACAGCAAAGAGAGGAGTTAGAAGGTAATTGCACCACAAAAATCAACGCTGAAGGCATTTATTTTCCTGCGATGGAATTGCCTAAGGCCAAGTAAACATACAAACGTCATAGCAAATAAGAGAGGCTATTATGAAAAACACAGCAAAGTTAATGAAGGCACGCGAATGGGCTAGCCGCGAGTTCACTAAAGGATCAATGCCGCAAAATAGAACCATTTCTACGTGGATATTAAAAGGTAAAATTCGTGGTGCCGTCATTAGTGGCACTGTCTATGTGTATGAGGATCAGTATTTTGGCGTTCCGCAGGTTGTCAGTAATGCGGTTATGCATCTGGTCGCGGAATCGGTGTAAGTATCATGGTGCGCCCAAAAAAGCCGGTAAATAAGAATCTTCCTTCATATCTAAGATATGAAATCGACTCTGGCGTTTACCGCTTTACCCTGATTAACGGTATTAGGAAATCACTGGGTAAAGATAAAATCCAAGTAATACAGATAGCAAATGAATATAACCGGATCATGCGCCCAAGTTCTGGGTTGATTGTAGATGATCTGATAAAGGCTTCAGGCGGTATTGAATCTGAGCAGCAACTTCCTTTTGCTGATCATGTTGACCGTTTGATGGAGATCATTTTCAAAGAGGAGTCACCCAGTAAGCAATTCGCTAGCACTATGCTAAACGATGCGTCGAGAGTGAAGGAGTACTTCAAGGCTATACCAAGCCAGGATATTGGCCTTGAGCATATTAATGGATTTCTTAACCAGTACCATCCTAACGCGAGTGCGAATGTGCATAATCGCAAGCTGGGTTTCATTGAAAAGTTGATTAATTACGCCATTGATCAATCGCTGATGGTTGATAACCCTGCCGCCAAAAAGATGAAAAAGCGAAAAACCAAAGGCAAAGAACGCCAACGCTTAAGTTTGGATGCTTTCAAACTTATCCACGCTGTGGCGCCACTTTGGTTACAAACAGCAATGGAGTTAGCGCTTCAAGCATCACAGGCAAGGTTAGAAATTTCTCGAATTAAGTACAGTATTAAAAAGCCTAAGGATGGGCAATGCGGATGTATTTGGTTTGAGACTCCGGTTGATGGGATTTATGGAACGCTGTTTATCCATAGGCAAAAAGTTGAGGAAAAGGAAGCTAGCCATGTCGCTATCCCTATTGGTCAGGAGATTAAAGGGATTATAGATAGAAGCCGTGATGGGATTTTATGCCCGTATGTTGTTCATCGGGTTCCTGAGCGAAATACTAGGCAAAGTGCTGAAACAAACCATCGTTATCAGCTTGATCCAAACTACCTTAGCAGAGCATTTTCTACGGTAAGGGATGACATTGGATTATTTAGTCACCTTGAAGTTAATCAGCGGCCAACTTTTCATGAAATCCGCGCCCTATCTGCAAGATTGTTTTCGGATATGGGGATTGATCCTCAAGGCCGCATGGCGCATACCGATGCGAAGTCTACCAAGGTCTATGTTCGTGATCATTTGGAATGGACTGAGGTGCCACATGCAGAGATTAACATGGCAAATTAGCCTAGAAAAACTAAGGCAAACGGGCCTGAATGGCCTCGGTTATTGAAAGCCTGTTTGACCTGAGTTCGACCATAGTTTGACCGCTTAAAAATGAATATTAAAATCGGATTAAAATAAAAAAGCCTGCAAACTATTAAGTTTACAGGCTTTTTTATTTTTAATTTGGTCGGTATGAGAGGATTCGAACCTCCGACCCCTGACACCCCATGACAGTGCGCTACCGGGCTGCGCTACATACCGAAATTTTTTAAGTGAATTGTATTATCAGCGTTGATTTAGTCCGTTATAACTTAGTGGCTATTTCAAGCTAATTTCTTCAATCACTCAGCACTTAAGATACTGTTTATGGGGTTTATCTTAAGCGAGCCAGAACTGTAGCAATTGCCTTGCAACTGCGCAAGGGCTTCATGAGATCTCTTTGAACAACTGCTTAGTTTATGTTCTGAATGACACAATTTTCATCGATAACGGTTCTGAAATGGCCCCATCCATTGGTTATAGCATTCGTCAGCCTGCGGCTGACGAGAATTGACCTATCTTCAGCGAAATCATCTAGTGGCACTATTTGTTTCGACAATCCATTTCTATCATCAGCTTCAACAATCTATTTACGTTATAGCTTTGTTTGGGGAGGTAATTGAATGACTGGGATAGAGGCGTTGGGTTTATTTGTGCCATAATCACAGACAGTTAACACAAGCCATTTTCTAAAGGGACTTTTCTTTGTATTTACCCGCCTTCCAAACCACCCATCTCAGACTGGCCATTATTCTGGGGGTATTCGGCTTAGTTCTGAATCTTTTTCCCATCCCTCTATTCGCTAATGTGCAATTGATTCTCGGCAACGTGGCCGTGGTGATAGTGGCAATACTCTTAGGACCTTGGTATGCGTTGATCACCGCCCTATTTACCGCAACGGGGCTCATGATCGTGTGGTCGAGCCCCACGTGTATTTACTGTTTTTACTCGAAGCATTATGGCTTGGTTTTGCAAGGCGCCGAGATATTCAAATACTCTATGCCAGTGTGAGTTATTGGGTATTATTGGGGATCCCGCTGTTAGCCATTTATGTGGCAGTCATTGCTAAAATGCCCGCCAGCCACATTCCTTTTACCGCGATCAAACAAGCCGTTAATGGCATGATTTACGCTGCAATTGGTGAACTCTGTGTGGTTGCTATTCCAAGCCTATGGCATTTTAAAGGCAAGCTGACCAATCTTAATCGCCGTACTTTTAGCTCGCAGCTCAGTTATTTGTTTACCTTAATTATTACTGTAAGTTTATTAGTTTCATCCTTAGCCTTTAATCACTTTTTCATTGATAAACAACAAGTGATGATTAATCGCAATCTGGACGATACGGCAACTCATTTGAGCCATGCAACCGACAACTACCTCGCTTACAACACGCAAGTCATCGCTAGCACGGCCAAGTTTTTGAGTCTGTCGAACGCTGGCATCAATGAGTGGCAGGCATTGCTATCGAGCATACACGATAGCAATCAAGGCTTTAAAACTATGCTGATTGCGAATGAACAAGGCAATTTGCTCGCTGCCAGTCCAATGGCCAATATTGTGAACTTAGATCGCCTAGCAGAAATCCCTTCTGTGATGGATAGGGAATACTTTATCCAAGCGTTTTATAACCATAAAACCTTTGTATCACCCGCATTTATCGGTAGAGGTTTTGGTAATGACGTGATCGTTGCCATCAGTGCCCCCATTTTTAGTCCACATGCTCCCAATCAAGCCAGAGGGATAGTCGAAGGCAGCTTAGATTTACGCTATTTTTCCAGCATAGATAAACAAAACCTGCACCATGAGCAGCAATCTATTTTACTGACAGATGAGAACAATAATCTGATTTATGCCTCCGAAGGGTTAGGACTCGCACCGTTCACCCCCTTGTCATTCAGCAAAGGCAGCGAGATATATCGCGCCCGGCTTCAACTGATGAACCTGCATAACCTAGATTCAAATACTCCTGAGTACATCTATGCCCAGCATAAGTTAAACAATGGGTGGCAACTCTATGTTTTAGAACCTTTTGTGCCGCTTCTAAAACTGGCTGAGCGCCAATATATCAACACGGTGATTTTATTGTTTTGCTCCTTAGTCGGTGCCTTTTTTATTACTAAAGCCATCAGTAAGTTACTGACCGAACCTCTGTCGCTTTTAGCGCAGCATTTCGGTCCCGCTAAGCAAGAAAAAGCCAGCGACGAGCAATTTAAGCATGATCTACTCGATAAAAGCACCCCTAAAGAAATCTATAGCTTGTATGAAAGTTTGGCCTCAAACCAGCAAACCTTACTCGAACACCAACAAGAACTTGAACAAAAAGTACAGCAGCGCACCCAAGATTTAGAGGCCGCTAATGTGAAATTGAAGGATTTAGCCGAGCGCGATCCGCTGACGAATCTCTATAATCGCCGCTATACCGAGCATCAATTTCCACTTATCCAACAGATGTGCGAACGGGGTCAAGATGCCATGACGCTTGCCATATTGGATTTAGACCATTTTAAGCAAATCAATGATACTTATGGCCATTTGGGCGGCGACGAGTGTTTAAAAGTGGTTGCTGAACTCTTAACCTCGCTCTTCAAGCGAGATATTGATTTGATCTCCCGCTACGGCGGCGAAGAATTTTTGCTGATTTTACCTATGTGTAATGCCTTGAAAGTCGAAGCACACCTCAATGAGTTTAAACGGCAACTCGCAGGCACTGTGATCATCAATCCGCAGGATCATCGAAGCTTTAATGTCACGGCGAGTATCGGCGCTGTGATTGCCAATGCCACCTATAGCGACTCCTTAGAGTACTGGCTTAAACAGGCCGACAATAACTTGTATCTGGCAAAGGAACAGGGACGTGATCGGGTTGTTTGCAGCCTAATTGTTTAACTGGCGCTTGTTTAAGATAAAGCTGTTGAAGAGATTGTCGTTCAAAGATAGAAGGTTTAGTTTAGGTCAGATTAACTGAGTGGCGTTCAATCACTATTTGATTGCGCAGGATTGTACTGAATGCTAGCGGGCTAAGTTGCACGGCCCTGCTTGATTCTGAGCGCACATTTACATAGCGTGATCATCAATGAAAGCTCAGGCGTTATGACACCTGAGCGGTTAATCAATCACAAAATCCTAGTGCATATGGGCGAGTCGATACTCATCTATGCGCTCAAGTAGATACGGGAAGAAGGGATTCCATTTCTGGCGCAACATTTCCGATGCCGACACACTATACAAACCGCGCTCTCCCCGTGAAGCCGTCGCACCGATTTGGATCCGATGTGAATCAGGCTGAATGATCGCGCCATAGAGGCCATCATCCACACCAAAGGGTAGCGCAACATGGGACAAGGAATACACGCCAGCGGGCCAATACAGATCTAATGCTCGCACTTGTTCATTGCCTTCTGTGACCACTTTACCCTGCGCAGCTAAACCAAAGCTGCGCGCTTGAGCTTGCGTGGTTTCATGACTGATATTTTCCACCACAGTGCCGCGATAATGCAGCGCAGGACTATTGATACTCGCCAACAAGCCCGCCAGCGGATCATTGGATACCATTTTGGCATTCACATCGAGTCGGTTCATGTCGAACAGCACGAGTTCGTGGCCATTTTGAGGCAATGTCTGATAAAGATGATTCACCACAGCCGAGGTTGAAACGGTTGCATCCACTACCGATTGAAAAGTGAGTATCGACGGAACTTGTGCCCTTTGCGGCAAAGTTAATCCAGCCAATAAACCTTGGTTACGTAGCGCTAATTGATACACCACATCCCCCGCATTGACCGCAAAAGAAGTGTATTTAAACGGATCGTACTCCACTTGAATGCTGTTCCACTGCAGTTTATCCAGTTCTAGCAATCGGCCTATCCAACTCTGCCAGCGCGCGGCCGCCGCTAATGGCGCTAGCCCTATGGCGGGAGAGATAAAAATCATCCCAGCATAATCTGGTTTTTTATCTTGGCTAATACGTTCTAACTCATGGTTAAGCGCTACGGCGGCACCGGTCGAAAAGCCTACAACAAATAGCGGTTTACCCTTCAGAGATTGCCGCATATGCGCTGTGGCTAAGTTCACTGCGGCGGCGAGATCTTGCCAATAAACCTCAGTCAAGCCACTCGGAATGGTGCCATGTCCTGGTAGTCTTAAACCCAGCACATGGGCTTTACCTTTAAAATGCGCTGCCACATTGGATAAGGCATAGGGCGAGTCTGACATGCCATGGAGCAGCAATACCCCAAACTCGGCATCGGCTTTGGGCCATTCATAACTGCGATTCCAATTTTGGGGCCAATGTGCAGGATCGGATAAGCTATTTTTGACATAGCGGTTCACGGGAGAAAATTCATTGGCAGGAATTTTTTGGACGACTTTGCGCTCAACTTCGGCGAATAAGCGCTCTTCTAGCGCTAAGTACTCATTAAAATTAGCGAGTTTAGTATTGTAATGGAACTCATTTTCTAACTCGACCGTATGCCAAAGCGACAATTCTGGACGCGCATTGAGAAAATAAATCCCCGTTGCGAGTAACGCCAACGCTATGCCAATACTCGCATACACTGCGGCTAAGAATAGGTGTTTTGTCGAACCTATGATGATGGCCTTCATGGCTGTTCCTACATAACAATAAGATAAAATGAGCAAGCCAATTATACGGTTAGAAAAAAACATCCTTCAAACTTTTTACCACAATAATATCCACTGCCATAAGCTGCGTAATTTTGTCACCTCAGCTTAAGCAACTAAATAGTTGTCTCCTAAATTCAGTCACTCGCAAGATAGCCACCGCGCAATTTTATTAGCCGCATAGGCCTTAATCGGGTTAGGATCCAAAGCAGTCTTATTCCAACGAAACTTATACGCTCTCGATGATAATCGGTAATCCACACGCTAGCTTCGCCTACTATCTTCCTACTGCGCCGCTGATACCTGACAATTGGCATTACACTCAGCCAGACGCTGTAGCTACTCTCATAGCGTTAAATGGCAATCATTGGCGTAAGATCTTCACTATTATGGCAAAAATCAGCGCGGTCGGAGAGGATTGGCGTGGCTATCGTGACCAAGTGTTACTCAAGCAAAATGAACTTCTCTGCATAGGCGGCACTGAGTTGATGGCAAACGCGAAGATCCATCTCATCGCGGGGCAAGTGGCTGCAAAGTGTTTAGGACTCACCATGTCTGCAAGCGATATCCGTGCGCAGCATTTAACCGCCCAAAACAAATCCATAACCGCGATGACGCTTCCATCTTCGCAGGGGCAGCATTGTTTACTCACGCCCTATTTGGATTATCGCCAGTACCCAAATCAGCTGATCGCACTAACACGCCAACACTTAGCCGTGCCATAATCCCTACAACAAGATGCCGTGGCTAAATGTTGCGACCAGATGCCACTGTCACAGGTCTCAGCAACATTCCTCTGCAACATCCCCCAGTGAGATGCCCCTGCAGGATAGCCAGCTTTAATGAATAATCGCTGCCAGTCTCCTCGTTACAGCGACGCCAACAGCTGTAAAGGCTGCCACTAGCTCAGCAACTAGGTAAAAAAGACATAAAAAAGCACTCGCGAACTGAGTTCAAACGAGTGCTTATTCGAGGACGATTCAGCGTTATTCGTAGATGGTTGGGATAGGCTGACGTTTATGCTGCGTCGCCTTATAAATACCAATCAACTTATCTTCAACAGCCTTACCGACATCTTTACCCTCAAGGAAATCATCGATTTGCGCATAGGTTAGCCCGAGTGCGACTTCATCTTCGAGTAGCGGTTTATTGTCTTCTAGATCCGCAGTCGGCGCTTTATGCACTAAAGACTCTGGCGCACCAAGATACGCGGCAAGTTGACGAACTTGGCGCTTATTAAGACCAAATAACGGCGCTAAATCGCAGGCACCATCGCCCCACTTGGTATAAAAACCTGTGATATTTTCGGCGCTGTGATCTGTCCCCACCACAAGCCCACCCACGAGTCCGGCGAGTTCGTATTGCGCTATCATGCGCATACGAGCTTTAACGTTACCCTTCACAAAATCCACTTTCGCCACATCGGGTAAAGGCAATCCGGCTTCGGCTAACGCAGCAACGGTAGCGCTGTGCACACCATCAACCCCTTGATGCACATTCACTGTGACCAATTTAGAAGGTTGAATAAACTGACAGGCTAATTGCGCCTCATGCTCATCTTTTTGGATCTGATAGGGTAAGCGCACAGCGATAAACTGGTAACCGCCTTGGCTATTTTCTTGGTTTAGACTGTCCACCGCTAACTGACACAAACGCCCAGCAGTAGAAGAATCCACCCCACCGCTGATCCCTAATACCAATGCCTTGCTACGCGCTTCTTTTAGTTTGGTTTTAATAAACGCGACCCGACGTTGCACTTCGAACTCTGGCTCTATGGCCGTGAGTACTTTCATTTCTCTTAAGATTTGCGCTTTCACCGAAAATTCCACCTTAAATAATCGCTGTATTTGGACGACCTGAACCCGACTAACGTTAACATTTATTCGCAACTGCCTGTAGTTAAAATTAGCGCTTAGCAGATTGATTGTTGATAAACGTCATAAAAATAAGGGCAACAACGGTTTGCCGTTATTGCCCTAGCGTAAATCAGTCAGCTTAATACCAATACAGGTACTGGCTTATCTTTCCCAGTAGGATTCTTCTAAGCTGTCTTCACGCTCAGGTAAACCACGGGATAAACGCGGGCTATGCTGGGCTAAGACTTCATAGGCAACGCGGTTAGCGTACTTACACACTTGCGAAAACGAGGAATAACACAGGCCATCGCGCTTATGTTTACTCGAACCCGGCACGTTAGTCTTGTGGAAAGTATTGGCCGCCAGATCGTGCAATAACGCCGATAAGGCGCCATCGCCAGCGCCATTAGTGTTACCGATTTTTTCTGGACCGCCCATATAAGGTGAAATGTGGGCAAACACTTTGATTGGTGTTTCACAGTCACTTTTAAGCTTTGGACGGGAAAATTCATAACGATTAAATTCAGGGATCGCGCCCGGCAACAAGGTGTGCGTCGTTTCGCGTTTTTCTGAGTCCTCGGTATAACCCGCAGTATAAAGCCCGATAGGCCCCGCCGTGGTTAATACCATGTCACACCATTCCAAGGCTTTTTCACTGGCAAGCAGAGGATCCCGTGAACCGGTTAAGGCTTCACCTTCATCTTCATTCATCGCCAAAATGGTGACATGTTCTTTGATGAAGTTTTGCCACCATTGCGGGTCTTCTTCAATCAAGAAACGCGTGCCTAAGGTTAATACCACGGGCACTTCGGCAGCTTTTGCATATTCGATAGCGCACATGGCCGCATCGGTAATACGGTCGCCATCGCTGGCGCGCATTAAGTATGCGGTCAACACTAAGGCTGAACTGCCCTGTATTACATCTTTATCGATAAATTCAGGTGTGAGTTTATCCATCGCGCCTTTGCTGATCGCAAATGTTCGCTCGCCGCACTCAGAAATAAGGGTAAAACAGCGACCGATAGGGCCATCTACAGGTTGTAGAAAGTTAAGATCAACTTTAGAAGAGGTATTACATAAATAGCGGTAGGCGTAACTGCCCACTTCGATATTCTGGCTCATTACCCCAAACAGCACTGAACGGTCATCGGCCAGAATAGAATAATTATGCACTGTGTTGCCAATAGTGCCACCAGCAAATTCATCGCTAATCAAACCATGAATTTTTAACTCAGTGTAGAGTCTGTGGGCCTGTTCATCATTGATCAAGGTAGAATTGCCTTTGGGCAAGCCATAACGGCTCAGCAATTCGTCTTCCACTTTCGCTTCGATATCCACTAAGGTTTGATCAATACCGCTGATATAGGTCGCAAACGGCTGAGGCTGTTGAGTCAGCTGTTCAAGCAGCGGATCTCGGGTTTTAACCGGAAAATAATGTTTTGATTTACGCTGACCGGGAAACTTCATAGTGGCTCTCTTTTCCTGGCATCCATGCTAATTGGCGTCTGCCGAGGCGGTCAAGCCAAGCAGCATCCTAAAAATATTGAGTCTAGGCTAGCGAGACAAAAAAACCACCCCTTAGCCGGAAGGGCGCAGATTCTATCACAAAATCAGTTCGAAGCCAGTGCTCCTATACCCAAGATACCGCTTGTTCTTGGATTAATTGCCGTAATAATTCAATGTGTAACTCATCGTCGTTCAAACAAGGGATAAACCGATAGTCGCTTCCACCCGCATGTAAGAAGGTTTCCTTAGCGCCAATGGAGATTTCTTCTAAGGTTTCGAGGCAGTCAGTCGCAAAAGCTGGGCAAATCACATCGACACTTTTGATCCCTTGCGCAGGTAACTCGGCCAATAATTGATCGGCGTAGGGCGTGAGCCACTCTTCGCGGCCAAAGCGCGATTGGAAACACACTTGCCACTGCGACTCGCTAAGCGCCAGTTTTTGCGCTAACAGTTTCGCCGTGACAAAACACTGCTCGCGGTATGGATCGCCCTCTTTCACATAACGCAGTGGAATACCGTGAAATGACAAGAGTAACTTGTCGGCCTGCCCATGGGTTTTCCAGTGACGTGTCACTGAATGCGCCAGCGCCGCTATATAAGCATCATGATCAAAATAGTCTTTATTAAAGCGAACCTGCGGAATATCACGCACGGTTTTAAGATAACTGGCAACGGCATCGAACACACTTGCCACCGTCGAGCAGGAATATTGGGGATACAAAGGCAGCACAATAATGCGCTCTGCCCCTTGGGCTTTCAAGTGTTCAAATCCCGCATCGATGGAGGGATTGCCGTAACTCATGCCCAGTTCAACCGGGATGGTCTGGTTAAACGTGGCGCTTAAGTCCACCGCCAGCTTTTGTGCTTGGCGTGCACTTATCACCATCAAGGGCGAGCCTTCCGGCGTCCACACGCTTTGGTAGAGTTTGGCTACTTTCGCCGGACGGGTGTTGAGGATAATGCCGTTCAGCAGCGGTTGCCAAATCCACGGCGATAAATCGACGACACGGGGATCACTTAAAAACTGCCTTAGAAATCGTTTTACGGCCTTAGGGCTAGGTTCATCAGGCGTGCCGAGGTTAACCAATAACACACCAAAAGCAGGGGAAGGATTCAACGTTAGGCTCATGGTTAATGAAGTTCACTTGGAGGCTAACATTCAGATGCCCATAAAAAAAGCCTGCATCGGCAGGCTTTTTTCTAATATGAGAACTCGTTCTCGTAAATTATGCTTTTTCGGTTATTTCAACACGCTGGCAAGCTGCTCACTCACGGCCGCAACCGATTGAGTACCGTCAAACTTGTTGTATTGAGTTTGACCAGCTGCAGCCACTTTACCGTAGTATTCAACCAGCGGCTTAGTTTGCTCGTGGTAAATCGCGAGGCGTTTACGCACTGTGCTTTCTTCGTCATCTGGACGAATAGCTAAATCTTCGCCAGTTACGTCGTCTTTACCTTCCACTTTAGGTGGATTGAAAACCACATGGTAAACACGGCCAGAACCTGGGTGAACACGGCGACCACTCATGCGCTTAACTATTTCTTCGTCTGGCACATCGATTTCAATCACGTGATCAATGCTAATACCGTTTGCCGCCATCGCATCCGCTTGTGGGATAGTACGTGGGAAACCGTCTAACAAGAAACCTTTAACACAGTCTTCCTGTGCGATACGCTCTTTAACCAGACCGATGATCAGATCATCAGAAACCAGTTGACCAGCATCCATCACTTTCTTCGCTTCCAAACCCAGTGGAGTACCCGCTTTTACCGCGGCACGTAACATATCACCAGTGGAAATTTGTGGGATACCATACTGTTCCATAATGAACTGGGCCTGGGTACCTTTACCGGCACCTGGGGCGCCCAATAGGATAATGCGCATCTCAAGAGTCCTCTTTTCGCATTGATATTCTTCTTAGGGCGGCGATCTTCGCACATCTGGCCGCCATTGAGAAGGGTTTTAGCTTCGACTTTAGCCTCAGAAACCGCAAATAAACTGCCGTTCCTTAGGCATTTTTTTCATTAATAGAGCAAGGTATAGAGCTTACGGCGGTATTGATTGGCTATGGGATTACCTTGGCCAAGTGCCGTTAAGACTTCCATAAACACTTGTTTTACTGTGCCATTTTCAGCACCTAAATCTTTACTGAGCACACCGAATAACAGATTTAATGCTTCATCATCGCGGTGGGCGGCATGCAATGCCTTACTCAGCTCGAGTAATAACACTAAATCTGTTGGATTTTGCTCAAACTTTTGCTGCAAATCGCGAATTTCAGGGGTATCCGCTGCATCTAGGGCAAGTGCGAGCTTAGCTTTTAAACTCTGGTAGTAACCATCTTGGTCAGCAAGCCCGACTTTCTCAAGCATGGCTTGCGCTAACACTAATTCGCCCTGCATCAGATACACATCGGCGAGCACTAAACTCACCTCACCCGCTTGATTTGAGCCTGCATGCGCGTCTTTAAGCAACACGGCAGCAGTGGCAAGATCCTCTGCGCTCACTTGACTAAGGGCGAGCAATGCTTTGGCCTGTGCTAACTGTAACTGCCACATAGGCGGTAAATGTTTATCCAGCATGGCTGTGACTTGCGCCGCATCTTGCAGGCCAGCAAAACCATCGACAGGCTGACCTTTATCCAATACTAACGTGGTCGGTAGACTTTGAATGCGAAAGTAATTGGCAATTTCTAATTCTGCTTCACAGTCAACTTTAGCGAGCACGAATCGACCCGCATTTTGCGCGGCAATTTGCTCTAAAGTGTGCAGCATAGCCACACTTTGTTCCTGCGACTGTGCCCAAAATGCTAACACCACGATCTGCTGCATCGAGGCATCAACCACTTGCTGAATATTGTCTTTAGTCAGGCTGAGGATATTGTCCATAGTATTCCCTTAACGTTTAAGGCCTCAATCATGGGAGGCCTTATTCTTTTAAAACGAAGCGCAAGCACTGAGTGTTAACGCGCTATTTTAAAATCGTTGTCTTAACAGCTTGTATACCCAAGCAACTTGAAGAGTCGAGTTTCAGAGCGCCTAGGGTGCTTCAATTCAAGGCGCATCAATGTCAGAATGTCGACCACCTTTTGAATTGATACAACACGGAAGTGGAGTGCTCTGCTCTAGGCTTAAACCACTCTTCCTGCACTAGAAACAATATCGGGGCCGTTCAAAGAAGGCCCCGATAGTCATTTACTTCATGTTAGCCAGTAACATTTGGTTCATCAGCTTGATAAAGGCCGATGGATCCGCAAGGCTACCTTTTTCAGATAATTGCGCCTGTTGCAGCAGCAGATTTGACCAATCCGCGAAGGCGGCTTCATCTTGAAGATCATTTAAGCGCGATACTAATGGGTGCGCTGGGTTGATCTCAAATGTCGGCTTCACTTCTGGCACTGGTTGACCGGCAGCTTGCATCAGCTTGATCATTTGAGTCGACATTTCGCCTTCACCCGCCACTACACAGGCTGGGGTGTCGGTTAAGCGTGACGTGACTTTCACATCCGCAACCGTCGAGCCTAATGCCGCTTTAATGCGTTCAACCAAGGCTACTGATTCTTGCTCAAGCTTTTCTTGCGCTTCTTTTTCAGAGGCATCTTCCAGCTCGCCAAGTTCTAAGTCACCACGGGTCACTGAGTGCAGTTGTTTCTCTTTGTACTCAGTTAAGTGGTTGATTAGCCACTCGTCGATACGCTCTGACATCAGTAAGACTTCAATGCCTTTCTTACGTAACAACTCTAAATGTGGGCTGTTAGCGGCGGCTTCATGGCTGTCGGCAACGATATAATAAATCTTAGTTTGGCCTTCTTTCATGCGGCTGATGTAGTCATCGAGTGACACAGTCGGCGCAGCACTGCCCGTGTGGGTCGAGGCAAAACGTAATAAGCCTGCGATACGTTCGCGGTTGGCGAAATCTTCCGCAGGCCCTTCTTTCAACACTTGGCCAAATTCAGCCCAGAACTGTTGATATTTTTCCGCATCGTCTTTCGCCAGTTTTTCCAGCATGCCAAGCACACGTTTGGTGATACCCGTACGCATCGCTTTGGTCACGTGGTTATCCTGCAGAATTTCGCGGGATACGTTCAGCGGCAGATCGTTTGAGTCAATTAAGCCCTGCACGAAGCGCAGATAAGATGGCATAAACTGCTCAGCATCATCCATGATGAACACACGTTGCACAAACAGTTTCAGGCCGTGCTTACGGTCGCGGTTCCACATATCCCAAGGTGCTTTTGCAGGAATATACAATAGGTTAGTGTATTCTTGCTTACCTTCTACCCGATTATGGCTCCACAGTAGCGCGTCGGTATAATCGTGGGAAATGTGTTTGTAAAATTCTTGATACTCTTCGTCACTGATGTCAGCTTTGCTGCGCATCCACAAAGCAGTCGCTTTGTTCATGACTTTCCATTGACCTTCGGTCGCAGGAATTTTTTCGCCATCTGGACCATCACGCTCTGGCGTACCCTCTTGCCACATTTCGACTGGCACAGAGATATGATCTGAGTATTTAGTGATGATCGAGCGCAGGCGCCAATCATCGGCAAATTCTTTTTCTTCATCACGCAGGTGCAGGGTGATTTCAGTACCGCGGCTCGCCTTAGTGATGGTATCAACGGTGAAGTTACCCTCGCCTTCTGATTCCCACAATACGGCTTCATCGGCCTTATGACCGGCAGCGCGAGTGCGAACCGTGACTTTCTTGGCCACGATAAAGGCTGAATAGAAACCGACACCGAACTGGCCGATTAACTGTGAATCCTTTGAAGATTCGCCCGATAGATTCTTAAAGAAATCAGCGGTGCCCGACTTAGCAATTGTGCCTAAATGCTCAATCACGCCGTCACGGGTCATACCCACACCGTTGTCTTCGATGGTCACAGTGCCTTTTTCTTTATCAGCACTGATACGGACTCGCAGTTCACCGTCGCCTTCATACAAAGCGTCATTGGTCAACGCCAGATAACGCAGCTTGTCCGCTGCATCCGCAGCGTTGGAGACCAGTTCACGCAAGAAAATTTCTTTGTTGGAATACAAAGAATGGATCATCAAATGCAACAGCTGTTTGACTTCTGTTTGAAAACCATGAGTTTCTTGTTGTGACATGAAATTTTCCTTTATTTGTTACGCAATTTGGTAAAAGTAACGCTTAGTGTTTACTTAAATGGGGCTCCAAATTTGCTTTTCAAGGGCAAGGGCTAAAACGAGGTTCGAATGGCGAAAAATAAGGCGCTTGATGAATACCAAGCGCCTATATGTGGACTTTCGTGTGCTTTCAACATCAGCCTACGCGAGGCGTTAGTCTTCGGCTAATTCTTTTTCTAACTGTTGGGCTATGGCTTCGGGCGATCCGCTGTTACGGGCAAAGAGTCCATAAGCGGCGGGGATCACGAAGATAGTGAATAGGGTTGCCAGTAAAATCCCCGACAACACCACTACACCAATCACAAAACGGGTTTCAGCGCCCGCGCCTGCGGCCATAACCAAAGGCACAGCGCCAGCGGCGGTAGTGATGCCTGTCATGAGAATAGGTCGTAAACGCTGCGCTGAGGCTTGGATAATCGCCTTGTCAAAGTCAACGCCTTTATCCCGCAATTGGTTAGCAAACTCGACAATCAAGATGCCGTTTTTCGCCGCCAATCCGACCAGCATAATAATACCTATCTGACTGTAAATATTAAGACTCTGCCCCGTGAGCCACAAACCAATTAACGCGCCCACGGTCGCCAGCGGTACAGTCAGCATGATCACCATAGGATGAATGTAACTCTCGAACTGCGCCGCGAGCACGAGGAACACAATCCCCAGCGCGAGCAAGAACACGAAGTACATAGAGCTACCCGACTCTTGATAATCGAGGGATTGGCCCTTGTAGCTGATGACCGCTTCTGCAGGTAAATAAGCACGCGCCAATTGATTCATATAATCAAGGGCTTCACCTAGGCTATAACCATCTTCTAAACTGGCTTCTATGGTGATCGCGCGCATACGGTTGTAACGGTTAAGCGAACTGGCGTCGGCAAACTCTTCCACCGTCACTAAGTTCGACAGCGGGATAAGTTCTTGAGTGCGCTCGGAACGTACATAGATGTTTTGCAGATCCGCTGCGGTATTTTGATTACCGCGCTCGCCTTCAATGATCACATCGTATTCTTCACCGTCACGCATAAAGGTCGTGACTAAGCGTGAGCCCAACATGGATTCCAACGTACGACCAATATTTGAAATCGATACCCCAAGGCTCGCCGCTCTGTCTCTGTCGATGACGACGCGAAGCTGCGGCTTAGTCTCTTTATAGTCGTGATCTAAACCGAGTAATTTAGGATTCTGTGCCGCCTTTTGCATCATAATATCGCGCCAGCGGGCCAGCTCTTCGTAGCTTGGGCCGCCAATCACAAACTGCACGGGTTTACCGACGCCACGGCCAAAAGCTTGGCGCATCACAGGAAACGCTTGCACCCCAGCAAGATCGGCAAGCCGTTTGTTAATGTCTGCAATCACTTCTTTAACGGGGCGACGTTTGCCCCAATCTTCCAGCACGACGATGGCCATACCATTAGAGAAATCCGCAGCGCGGCCAAAACCACGGGGGGCACGAATGAGCAGACGTTTAATATCACCCGTGTCAACCAGCGGCATCAAGCGGTTTTCCACTTCATTCATGTAGGATTCTATGTATTCGTAACTCGCGCCTTGCGGTCCGTTGACCATCAAGAATAACGAGCCTCGGTCTTCCTGCGGTGCAAATTCCTGCGGCACTTTTTGAGCTAAATAGGCACTTGAGCCCAAGGCTATCAACACCAAAATCGACATCAATAACGGGTGGGCCATGGCAGACTTTAACGATAATTGATAACGGTTTGACACTTTGGTCATGATGCCGTCAACCTTACGCACCAACCAAGAATCCTGCGAGCTAGGCTTGAGCAACTTAGAACACATCATAGGTGTGAGCGTCAAAGCGACTAAGCTAGAGAACAGCACTGCCGCACTCATGGTCACAGCAAACTCTTTGAATAGTTTACCTAAGTCGCCTTCAAGGAAAGTGATTGGCATAAACACCGCTACCAAGACTAAGGTGGTGGCGATGACCGCAAAGGCCACTTCACGCGCACCGAGAAAAGCGGCTTTGAGCGGTGAGTCCCCTTCTTCGATACGTCTATGGATGTTTTCCAGCATCACAATCGCATCGTCCACCACCATGCCGATGGCGAGGATCATCGCCAACAAGGTCAAGAGGTTAATGGTATAGCCAAGCGCATACAGCACAATAAAGGTGCCGAGCAAGGATACAGGCACAGTGATCGCGGGGATCAACATGGCGCGCACACTGCCAAGGAACAGATAAATCACGATAATCACTAAGACCATCGCAGTGAACAGGGTTTGGTACACTTCTTTAATCGAGGCTTCGATGAACACTGAGCTATCGTAGCTGCGCTTAATGGACATGCCCGCTGGCAAGGTTGGGTTAATTTTATCAACCAGCGCATTCACCGCGCGCGCCACTTCCAAGGTATTGGCGGTTGACTGCTTAGACACGCCTAGCCCTATCATCGCCTCTTTGTTACCACGGAACATAATCCGCTCTTCTTCAGAGCCAATTTCCACCCGCGCGACATCACCCAATTTAACTAAGTAACCGTCTTCCCCTTGGGTGATCACTAAGTTCGCGAAATCTTCGGCGGTGCGATAACCCCGCTCGAGCCTCACCGTAAAGTGCCGCTCCTTAGATTCAATCGAACCTGCGGGTAACTCGACGTTCTCGGCTCTAAGCGCAGCCTCTACATCAGCAACCGTTAAACTGCGCGATGCCAAGGCTTGTCTGTCTAGCCATATCCGCATCGCATACACTTTACCGCCACCGATACGCATCCGCGCCACACCATCGACCACAGAAAAGCGGTCGGCTAAATAACGGTTAGTGTAATCGGTCAATTCGAGGGTCGTCATTTGATCCGACACCAAATTGAGCCACATGATCACTTCATCGCCGCCATTGGCTTTTTGCACTTCTGGGGGATCGGCTTCCTCGGGTAAATTGTCGAGTAAGCCAGAAATACGGTCGCGCACATCGTTAGCCGCATCTTCAATATTACGGCTAATATCAAACTCTAAGGTGACGGATGAACGGCCATCGCTGCTCGATGAGCTCACGTGCCGAATGCCTTCGACGCCGCTGATCCTGTCTTCAATCAATTGGGTAATGCGGCTTTCCACCACGGCGGCACTGGCGCCGCGGTAGTTAGTGTCGATAGACACCACGGGCGGATCTATGTTTGGGTATTCACGCAGGGGCAATTTATCAAAGGAGACAAGCCCGAAGGCGACCAGCAGCAAGCTGATCACTGAGGCAAATACGGGACGTTTTACCGAGAGATCAGTCAGGATCATACACTTGGCTCCGCGCTCGTATCCGCAAGATAACTAAACTTTTCCGCGAACTCTGTTTGCACTTTATCCCCAGGATGGACTTTTAATAAGCCACGGATCACCACGTTTTCACCCAAAGCTAAACCGTCTAAGATCTCGACCCAACCACGGGTACGAATCCCGATAGTGACTTGTTTACGCTCAATCACATTGTCGGCATTAACGCTGTAAACAAAGTGATCATTTTGGATTGGGATAATGGCAGATTCTGGCAACATCAAGGCTTCACGGCTACGTTTGATGAGTTTGACCTTCATCAACATGCCCGGTAATAAACGCAGCTCAGGATTGGGGATTTCGGCACGGACAATCACAGTGCGCGTCGTTGGGTTTACGCGGCTATCAATCGATGTCACCACGCCTTTGAAGGTAAAATCAGGAAAGGCCACGGCTTTGGCTTCAACTTTCTTACCTGGGGCTAAATCTTGAATAAAACGCTCAGGCACTGAAAAATCGAGTTTAATCTTAGAGATATCATCCAAGGTGGTGATCGCAGTGCTGGGCGACACTAGGCTGCCGACACTGATTTGGCGTAAACCTAAACGGCCATTAAAAGGCGCCAGAATACTGCGATCATTGAGTGATGCTTGCGCCTGCTCAAGCTCTGCGCGGGTGGTATCGATAAGGGTTTGTAATCTGTCGCGTTCTAACTCTGCCACAGTGCGGCTGGTGACTAACGAACTGATACGGTTGAATTCACGTTGATTATCACTGACTTTAACTTGCGCGGCTTTAACCTTAGCGATCTGCTCAGCATTTTGGAGTTGGACTAATAACTCGCCCTTTTTGACTATGTCGCCATCATCAAACTTAAGTGCTGTCACTATGTCGGTGACTTTAGGGGTTATAGTCACTGATTCCGCGGCTTTGTTGGTGCCGATGGCTTCCACTTCATCGCGAATAGGTGCCATCGCGGCGGTGGCAATCACCACGTTGGGCATAAGATTAACTTGCGCTTTGGCAATCTCTTGCGGTTGCATGGCTTGATATCCAAACCATGCCGCAGCCAATAGGGCGATTATTAGAATAATTTTTTTCATCGGGCTTCCAAGGGATGACTCGCATTAATGACGGCTAGTTTACTCACTCACATCATCGCATCAATACGTTTTACTTTTTCTTACAAATTACGCTGATAGCGCAAAATAGCTGTAATTAAGTGTCTTTGGCGATATCAGTGGCAGAACAACCAGAATGCAGTACGATAACAAGGTTAATTAGTGATTCTTACCATAGACAATAGATTAAACAGAACTTAACACTAAAACCACTCGAAAAATATTGACATAGAGACAATTAAATCCTAAAACATCGTTTGCTTAGATAATCGTCAAAACCTGTTCTAATCTCAGCTAAACCACGATCCATAAATCGCAGCCAATAAAAAAGGGCGATAATTCGCCCTTTTCGCATCAACTGTTGAAATTAACGCAGCTTGCGTTCTTCTTTCATCAGGTTTGACAGTGACTGATACACATTGGTAACGACTTCATCGCTTAATGGCTGATCTTCAGCATCGCGGAGGAAGATCTTAGTGTCTTCAGGTGTATCACCATCTTCAAGCAGTAAACGGTAGCTGCCTTCTTTGAGCGCTAACTTATCGTCGCCCCACAATGAACTCCAGAAACCCGAGTTATCGTCAAACTTGATAAAGTACAATCCTTTCGCGCTATCCATATCGGCAATTTCGAAGCCCATTTCCGGCAGCACGATACGCAGACGATCCCACACTTGTTTGTAAGGGGCTTTAGCAGACCAGTAGGCTTTGCCTTCTTCTGGCGTGACTAAATCAACATTGATACCTAAGGTTTGCTTCAAACGATTCGCTTGAATCGCTTGGTCACGTTTAACGCTGATGTACGCAATAGCACTGTTCAGCATATCAATCGTGTATCTTTGTTTATCTTCGCCGCTTAATAACACGTTTTGTGCTTTATCGTCGTAAAACTCTTCGTGTTCAACTAAGTGAATAACGATATTCGCAGTACGACCATGTGGGCGTGTTTCCACATCAAAACGATAGCGTTGACGCAGCAGATAAACTTTATCTGAGCCCCACATGTTTGATTCGATCACTTCGCGACTTTCGATCCAATCGGTTTCTATGCTGCCTTTTTCGACATCACGACTACGAACGGCAATCCCTTTTTGGGCCAAGAAACCGTCTAAGTTAGTAAAGATTTCTTGTTTTAAGTCCACCGAATTGTCGATAGATTCGACCACGATTTTAATGTTGTCGCTGCCCTCTTCCACGTGAGTACCTTCAGCCATAGGCAGCACTTGCAGTGGCGGGCGGATATCTAAACTTTTACCATAGAGTGAAGCATTGGCTTTAGGGCCTAATGCTGGCACATCGAATTCTTTATTGTAGGGCGGTGTTTTCAATCCGGCAGGGATCTTAAGCAAAGGTGCTTGCTCAGCCTGAACATAGTCTTCAGTACCGTTCGCTTGGCGACGTTCAAGTGGCGAACTACAGGCTGCAACGGCAGCAACTAAGATCAGTGGGGTGACTTTCTTTAACATTAATTATTTAACCTCTATCTGGGCACGAGTCATTGCTTCTATCAACAGACCATGACATTGCTCAGAAAGTTCAGTCAAAGGTAAACGAATATGGCCACATTCAATCAAACCCATGCGATGGGCAGCCCATTTTACTGGGATAGGATTGGCTTCACAAAATAGTGTGCTGTATAAATCGCGCAGTGGTGTGTCTATACTCAGCGCAAGCTCAGCATTACCCGCCAGCGCCGCATCACACATAGCTTTAAATGCTTGTGGCACTATGTTGTTAGCGACTGAAATCACACCATTACCGCCTAAGAGTAAGAACTCTCTGGCAGTGGCATCATCGCCGCTATACAAGAGGAAATCGTCGCCGCACAGTTCGCGCAGACGTTTTACACGGGATAAGTCACCGGTCGCTTCTTTTACGCCAATAATGTTGCTCACGTTGACTAACTCGGCAACGGTTTCTGGCAACATATCAACGGCAGTACGGCCAGGGACATTATAAAGAATTTGTGGAATATCTGTGCTGGCAGCCACGGCTTTATAATGCGCAATCAATCCCTTAGGAGTTGGCTTATTATAATATGGCGTTACGCCAAGCATAGCGGCAACACCCACCTTAGATAAGGACTTGGTGAGCTCAACGGCTTCAGATGTGGCATTGGCACCATTGCCACCAATGACAGGAACGCGGCCCGCAGCAAATTTAACGGTTTGTGAAACGACCGTTACATGCTCAGACATAGGCAGAGTCGCTGACTCGCCAGTTGTGCCAACGGCCACAATGGCATCTGTGCCTTGGTCAATATGGAATTCGACTAACCTTTCAAGACTTGCAAAATCTACTGAGCCATCACTGTTCATTGGCGTGATTAAGGCTACGATGCTTCCGTTTATCATCTGACTTTCCCCAAGATTTCAGGATTCGCTATGGTACTGATGCCAACCACTAATGACAAGCATTAACGGGGCTCTCAAATTGAATTAGTTATGGTAGCATTACATCCCGCACAAAAACTCAGCTTCAACCCTGAGTTTTCGCTCTATGATATCGAAAAAGTGAGGAAAATTCATGACCAATTTCCTGGTCGTAACAGCGATGGGTCTCGACCGTCCTGGACTCGTAAGTAAACTAGCTCGTCTTGCCAGTGACTGTGACTGCGATATCGTCGACAGCCGTATGGCATTATTTGGTAACGAATTTACCCTTATCATGATGTTGTCAGGCTCGTGGGCATCAATAACGAAAATTGAAAGCATGCTCCCCAGTCTCTGTGTCGAGTTAGAACTGATGACAGTGATGAAACGTACCTCTAAACACACACCACAAAATTACCTTTCTCGCCTCGAAGTTCGCTTCACGGGTAAAGACCAGCGTGGCACGATAAAACGCATTACCCAGTTCCTTGCCGACAGGTCATTAGATCTGGCTGCAGTGCGCTCTTTCTCCGAAGAATTACCTGACAGTGAGCAGACGCAAAACGTGTCGCTGACCATTAATATTCCTGAAAAAGTTGAACTAGAAAAGCTCGAACAGAGTATCTATCAACTCGCCCAAGATATGACCTTAGATTGCACTATTCGTCGTATGGAAGGCACAGCCATTTTAGAGGACAGAGGATAATAGATGAATACCTTAACGGCTGGGGCAAAAGCGCCTCAATTTACCCTGCAGGATCAACATGGCACGTCAGTTTCACTGGCCGACAGCCTCAAGCAAGGTCCTGTTTTAGTGTACTTTTACCCTAAAGCAGCAACCCCGGGTTGCACAGTGCAAGCCTGCGGTCTACGTGACAGCAAAGCCGCGCTCGATAGCCATAATGTGACGGTATTTGGCATTAGCCCAGATCCTGTGGCTAAGCTGGCCAAATTTGCTGAAAAACAAGCACTCAACTTCACTTTACTGAGCGATGAAGACCACAGTGTCGCCGATGCTTTTGGGGTCTGGGGTGAGAAAAAATTCATGGGTAAAACCTATGATGGCATCCACAGATTAAGCTTCCTTATCAATACCGATGGCACTATTGCCCACGTGTTCGATAAGTTTAAAACCAAAGATCACCATGAAGTCGTACTCGCGCAAATCGCGGGTTAATGGCTGATATGACGACTAATAAGACACGTCAAGCTGCTGCTTTAATCGGCAGTAAAGTGTAAACGTCGTCAGTTGATGTCGGTAGGCTGAATAAATAATCGACAATCGATAACGAAAAGGTCCTGAAATCAGGACCTTTTTCATGAAAAATTTTCACTTTCATATCACAACATACTGTCTAACCGAGCAAAAAATCCGCAAAACCATTCAGCTATGCCCACATGTCATGGCATCTCAGCGTCGGTTTATCCTGCCACATAGGGCCAAATAATCGCGGCGGCAATACTCCACATGGTTAGCCATATAAAACGGTCAAGGTAACGCCATGCTGCTGGGCGAGTAAAAATTGGCGCCAACAAACGCGCACCAAAACTTAAGCCGAAGAACCAAATAAACGATGCCAACACGGCACCGGCGCCAAACCAAGGTCGATGTAAATCATCAAATTGAGTACTGATACTGCCGAGCAACACCACTGTGTCGAGGTACAAATGCGGATTAAGCAGACTGATCCCAAGCGTAGTCAACACGGCCTTTTTGAAGGTATCGGCATTATCTGCCTGCTCCATCTCAATGCCCTTGGCCACAAACGACGCCTTGAGCGCATTTGCACCGTACCAGAGTAGAAACGCGGCGCCACCGAAACTCGCCACATGCTTAATGGTCGGGAAAGATTCAATAATGTGCCCCAGCCCCGCCACACCCGCAGTGATCATCAGCGCATCAATCATAGAGCAGAGCAAGGCAATCGGTAACGTGTACGAACGCTTAATGCCTTGCTTGAGCACAAAGGCATTTTGCGCGCCCACAGCAATAATCAAACTGCCACCAATTCCCATACCTTGTATAAATGCCGCTTGCATAACCACCTCTCATGTTCGAAGAAGGCGCTAGCATAGTCAAAACAACAAAATTAATATAACTAATGTTTTTTATGTATCATAAGTAAAATTAATAACCATCAAATGCACATCGATTAAGGATGACTATGCTGGAATACGCCAATCTCAAAGCCCTCGCCGTTGTCGTCTCGGAAGGCGGTTTCGACCGCGCCGCCAAAGTGCTACACATCACCCAGTCGGCGGTATCGCAACGCATTCGGCAGCTTGAGGAAAAAGTCGGTCAGTCATTACTTATTCGCTCCAATCCCGTGGTTGCGACACCCACAGGTAAACGTCTGCTGCGCCACTATTCACAGGTGCAATTACTTGAGAGTGAATTAAGAGCCGAGATGGACGCCGACGATCCCAATCATCCAACCACAGTGCGCATAGCTGTGAATGCCGACAGTTTAGCCACTTGGTTTTTACCTGCGCTGGCAGGCATGTTCAGTCGCCACGCTTGGTTATTGGAATTGATCGTCGATGACGAGTCTTACACCCATCATCTATTGAAAAACGGTGAAGCGGTCGGCTGCGTCACCACAACCGAAGTGCCGATGGCGGGTTGCAGCAGTGAGTTTTTAGGGACGATGGAATATTTGTGTGTGGCCACGCCCGAATTTGCCGCGCGCTATTTTGGTGAGCCGAGCGACACTCAGCCATTTTACGGCATTAGCCAAGCCCAGTTAGCAAAGGCGCCAGCAGTGGTGTTCTCCACCAAAGATAAGCTGCACGAGAAGTTTCTCGCCCAATATTTCAATATGACGCCAGGGCAATGGTGGCAACATACAATCCCCTCTTCAGAAAGTTTTTTAGAAGCGATTAACTTAAGCTTAGGTTATGGACTCGTCGGTCATCTGCAAGCTAAGCCGTTAATCGATCAAGGGATACTGATTGAGCTCACGCCAGAGCGACGCATGCGCGTGCCACTCTTTTGGCAGCATTGGAATATTAAGGCGAAGCAAACGACACTGGTCTATCGCGCCCTTGCGGCAACCGCGCAACACAATTTGCTGCAGGCATAAAAAAATCGGGCTCAAACCAAAGTTTGAGCCCGATATTGAGAGTCATAGATCTAATCTCAAGTGAGTCTTAAAACTTAAACCTAACTCACTCTTTATTAGCTTGCTCTTAACGCTGCAATACGTTTTTCTAATGGAGGATGACTCATCATCATTTCCGCCATTGAACGTTTGCCGTTAATACCAAAGGCAGACATTTGTGCAGGCATTGCCGTGCTTTCTGGACCTTGGCGTAAACGCTCAAGCGCAGCAATCATCTTGCCTTTACCCGCTAAACGGGCCGCGCCTTCATCGGCTTTGTACTCACGAATACGTGAGAAGTAAGCGACGATGATTGAAGCCAAGATACCGAATAGCATATCCAGCACGAAAACCACGGCCATGTAAGCAAACATGCCTAAACCTTCGCCTTCTTCATCATTGCTCGACACAAAGTTGTTAATAATGCCAGCAACCACACGGGCCGCGAAGATCACGAAGGTGTTCACCACACCTTGGATCAGTGTCAAGGTCACCATGTCACCGTTAGCAACGTGGCTCACTTCGTGGGCCAATACGCCTTCGATTTCATCTTGGCTCATGCCATATAACAGACCCGTACTCACAGCCACTAACGAGTTGTCTTTACTTGGGCCTGTAGCGAACGCGTTCATGTCGGGTGATTGATAAATCGCCACTTCTGGCATTTTAATCCCCGCTTGCTTAGCTTGACGGGCAACCGTCTCCACTAACCAACGTTCGGTACTGTCACGTGGGGTGGTGATCACTTCACAACCCATGGTCTTTTTCGCCATCCATTTTGAAATGGCTAAGCTGATAAAGGCCCCACCGAATCCAAAAATGGCAGCGAACACCAGCAGTCCACCCATAGTAGACGTGTTCACGCCTAGAATAGACATTACAATTGAGGCTACTAGCAACACAGCTAGGTTAGTCGCAATCAATAAAAATATACGCTTCATTTCAGCTCCTTTAGGGCAAGAATGTGCCATTTAACTTTGTTCAAAGACATAATATGTCCAAATCATCGAAATTCAAGTGGTAAAAGAAAAGAGTTTTTAAATTAGGTTATCTTTCTCGTATAAAGGCACTGTCTTTCATGGTTCGAGAGTCTAGGGTCACTATATTAATCGAAACTTAAATCTAGCGGCTATCGGCGCTACAGCGCAATTCTGCTTTATTTCTCTATGTTTATCGGGATTAATCTTTGTTAACATGCCTGCACACTCCGAGATTTCAGGATACAAAATGACAATCAATGCCCTACTACTGAGCAGCTCTCGTGTCGGTGATACACCTTATCTTGCCCACGCGATCCCTTTTATTAAACCGCTTACCACCAACGCGCAAAAATGGATTTTTATCCCCTATGCTGGCGTCAGCATGAGTTATGACACTTATTTAGCGTCTGTAGTGACAGGATTAAGTGAGCTTGAACTCGATATCAGTGGCATTCATCAGCATCCCGATCCTCAACAAGCGATAAAAGATGCCGACGGGATTTTAATCGGCGGCGGTAACACTTTTCATTTGTTGCACCAACTATATCGCTATGATCTGGTTACGCTAATTGGTGAACAAGTTGCCCTTGGCAAACCTTATATCGGCTGGAGTGCGGGTTCTAACGTATCGGGACTGAGCATTCGCACCACGAATGATATGCCCATCATCGAGCCGCCATCGTTCAAGGCATTAAACTTAGTGCCGTTCCAGCTCAATCCGCATTATTCCAATTACCAAGCACCGGGCCACAACGGTGAAACCCGTGCCCAGCGGTTATTAGAATTCACTAAGGTCGACCCATTAACCCCAGTGGTCGGCATAGTTGAAGGCTCAGCCCTGTGGCGTCAGGGAGACAAACTCTCACTCTTAGGTGACCAACCGGCGTATTTGTTCTGCGGAGAACAGCAAGAAATCCCTATCCCTGTGGGCAGCGATCTGTCGCACTTACTCAAGGCCTAACTTACTCAACAAGCTAGCAACCGCATAGCGCATCTAAATAGGCTCACAGGAAAAACGGTGAGCCTAAGTTATTACTTCCTATAGCTTGAGCCCTAATACGCTTATCTGTTTTTTTCAAATCCTAACATTTACGCTGCCACGGCTCTGTAACAACGCCACTCGATTGAATCAGTGCTAAGTTAACTTAGCCAAGCGCGTTTTCACCACACTCTTTATTACCACTAAGCTATTTATTACCACTGAGCAATTACTACCGCCGAGCACATTCGCAATTCTGTTATTAATGGCTAAACCATGCAGCAAAGTATCCAGAGCAGCACCTAAATAGCACTAATCATAATTTATGTTACAAATATCCTGCTACACAGGTAAAATTACCGCTCACCTCAGCGAGTCAGATCCCACAACTGAGGATTTTGTAGCAGACAAGTTATTAATATTTAGGGATTAGATAGACTGAAGCATATATTGTGCCTATGAATCAGCGTCATTTTAGTAAGGAGTTTCCATTTTGCGAATGAATCATACGATGAATTACCCTACCGGTTATCCGGCATTACTCAAAAAACTACCTTTTTTCATCTTGACCGCCATCGTCTACGTCGTCGGCATAAATAACGTCAATGCCGCAGCGGCAGAGACAACCGCAGCACCTGCGCCTGTCCCAGAAAAAAAATCTAAAAATTTTACCCACGATACTGTGGTCGAACTCGCGCAACAACTGTCGCAAAAACCATTTAAAGAAGCCAAGAAAGCGCCTAAAGAGTTGATCGATCTTGATTTTGCCACCTATGGCAAAATCAATTATCAAGAAAATGCCGCGATTTGGGGCGGTACACCCACTAAATTTTCGGTACAGCTTTTTGCTCCTGGTTTTCTCTATAAAAACCTCGTCGACATCGACGTGGTCGAAAACAGCAAAGCGATACCGATTGAGCTCACTGAAGCCTCGTTCGATGTGCCCAGTGACGCCATCGAAAAACTCATCACCCAATTGGGTCAATATGCTGGCGTGCGTTTGCATTACCCCATCAATGACGATGAAGTAAAAGATGAATTCATCATGTTTCAAGGCGCAAGCTATTTTCGCGTTCTGTCTAAAGGGCAAACCTATGGCCTGTCGAATCGCGGTTTAGCGATAGATGTCGCCCAGCCTAAAGGCGAAGAATATCCATTGTTTAAGCGTTTTTGGGTTGAACGACCATCCAAATACCAAACGGCGATTGTGGTGCATGCCCTGCTCGACAGCCAAAGTGTCACGGGGGCATATCGTTTTGGTATTTATCCTGGCGCACCATCACGTGTCGAAGTGGATGTAACCCTGTTCCCACGCAAAGATATTCAACATGTTGGCCTTGCACCGCTGACCTCTATGTTCCTATTTGGTGGATTAGATAACTCGGATAAACCCGATTACCGCCCAGAAGTACACAACTCCGACGGTCTGCAAATCGATCGCGGTAATGGCGAGCGTCTATGGCGCCCCCTAAATAATCCCAACAAACTGCAAGTCAGCGCCTTTGCCGATGAAGATATTAAAGGTTTTGGTCTGATCCAGCGCCACCGTAAATTCGAAGACTATCAAGATCTGAGTGCAAACTACCAACTTCGCCCTTCTGCGTGGATTGAGCCACTTAATGATTGGGGCAAGGGCCAGCTGGTGTTGATTGAAATCCCATCGAGTGCTGAAACCAACGACAACATAGTTGCCTATTGGGAGCCGCAAGGCGGCCTGAAAAAAGATCAACCCTATAAATATTCCTATCGTATGACAGCGTCAAACGACAGCCCTTCGATCGCGTCAAAAGCGCGGGTGGTCCGCAGTTCGAAGGGACAAGTGCTCAGCAAGGGTAAAGAGTTACTCGTCGACTTTAGTAATATCAAGCCACAAGATATTGATAAGATTAGTATCGATGCCAGTATCAGCAAAGGCAAAATCCTGTCTAGTCGGATTGTTGCCCACCCTGACATCAATGGTGCACGGGTATTTGTCAGCTTCGAACCAGAAAGCACCAATGTAGCCGAACTGAGATTACAGCTTAAGAAAGACGATAAACCCCTAGCTGCGACTTGGTTATACCGCTGGAATAGCGACGATTGGCAATAGACCTTAATTAGTTCCCTTGCTTAGCGAGCATAAACCGACCCTATAGCGTTAATACAAAGGTAGGGTTAATAAAAGCGTCAGTCTTTACTGGCGCTTTTTTATGCCTAGGATTTTATCGATAGGTTTTCTATTCCTAGGTTTATCTCAAGCATAAATAGGTTAAACCAAGGCAAAAAACTAACGACCTGCGTTTCAGCCGAAATAATCTCACGCCTTATCGCTCTGACTTCTCTGCACAAGAAGAGTTAAATCAGCATAGCTACTGGCTTGCTTCAAGCTGATGCTATCAGCTTGAAACGTACCGCTGTTACGTGATGCAATGGTTTTCAGCACTCCGCCCCATGACTAGCCCGCAGCAAGAAGTCCTGCTAACTAAAGCAAGCGAGATTAGTTCAACACATTGAGATAATCTCTTATATCGGAAACGGCACACCCAGCGTGTCAGTCAAGCTTGGCCTTAAACCTCTCGCGAACAATACTGACTAAATGTGGGAATCCAGATGCAAAAAAACCTCAACTTTCGTTGAGGCTTTTTCTTTTTTGGTACCCGAGGCCAGACTTGAACTGGCACGCTGTTACCAGCGAGGGATTTTAAATCCCTTGTGTCTACCGATTCCACCACTCGGGCAAACTCTGAATATCAATGACGGGAATCATGTCATAAATATTATTAACTCTATGTAGCTAACGCTTAATACAACAATCAAATCTTTAATAAAAACCTATTGAAGCTTAGGATTTTATCTTTACCATTATCATCAAAAAAAATGGTACCCGAGGCCAGACTTGAACTGGCACGCTGTTACCAGCGAGGGATTTTAAATCCCTTGTGTCTACCGATTCCACCACTCGGGCAAACTCTTTATATTAACGACGGGAATCGTGTCATTAATACGTTAATCTATGGAGGCGCGACCCGGAGTCGAACCGAGATCGACGGATTTGCAATCCGCAGCATAGCCATTCTGCCATCGCGCCATAGTTGCTAACTCTGATTAACCAAAATTAGACTTCAAGAATATTGGAGCGACATATCGGGTTCGAACCGATGACCTATACCTTGGCAAGGTATCGCTCTACCAACTGAGCTAATGTCGCATTGTGTTTTACTATTGACTCAAATCAACAAGGTATCGTATTTAACCTTATCAACTGAGAGAATATCACATTTCAATATTCAGTAGCGTTAAGATTTTGTTTTCACATCGTCTCTTGTCTACGGGGTGGCATTCTACCGATTTACCACCCAGTGTCAACCGCTGTTTTATCGATAACTTACTGCTTGCACACTAAATAATCTCTTTGATTTTTTATTGCACTATTCAGCAGTCAGATCTTTCCAAGCGGCTAAAATGTAACTCATCATTGACCAAAAAGTTAATACTGCAGCGATATATAACAGCACAAACGCAGCATTGGTCATTAAAGGATTGTATTGCCAAATTAGGCCAATAATCGCCACCATTTGCGCGGCAGTCTTATATTTACCAATCCAAGACACGGCGACAGTACCACGTTTACCAATTTCAGCCATCCATTCTCTCAACGCTGAAATGACAATCTCGCGGCCTATCATAAATAGTGCTGGCATAGTCAGCCAGATATTGGCGTATTGATCGACTAACAGCACTAAGGCTGTTATCACCATCAACTTGTCAGCGACTGGATCGAGGAAAGCACCAAAACGGGTTAATTGCTTCAATTTACGGGCAGCATAACCATCTAATGCATCCGTTAACGCCGCGAGCCAAAAGGTAAATGCGGCAACAAAAGGGGTCCAGTCATAGGGTAAATAAAACAGCACCACGAAAATGGGCAGTAAAAAAAGCCTGAAAAGAGTTAATGCTATAGGTAAGTTAAACGGCATGATCAAACCAGTTAGTCAAAAGCAGCGCCAATCTTGCCTTAATTTTATCACCCTCGCAATGCATCATGAATGGTTTGTGCCATTTCTATGCTGATCCCTGGTACTTTGACTAATTCCGCCACACTTGCCCCTTTCACTTCCTGCAAGCCTCCTAAATGCTGTAACAAAGCTTTACGACGTTTAGGACCAATACCAGGGATCGATTCCAGTGTTGAAGTATTACGGGTTTTCTGGCGACGGTTACGGTGACCAGTGATTGCAAATCGATGGGATTCATCACGAATATGTTGGATAAGGTGCAGTGCTGGCGAGTCCCCTTCGAGGGAAAAGCTGGTTTCAGTATCCCCTAAGATCAAGGTTTCAAGCCCAGGTTTACGGCCCTCACCTTTCGCCACCCCAATAAGCTGCGGCGCTTTATCCAAATGAACAAACTTTTCATCCACTATCTTTTGGGCAATACGCAACTGCCCGAGTCCACCATCGATAAACAGAATGTCAGGGATTTTACCGCCTGCTTCAATCTTATCGAAACGTCGGCTGACCGCTTGCTTCATCGCCGCGTAATCATCGCCCGGCGTAATACCCTCGATGTTATAACGACGATATTCGCCTTTATGCGGCCCTTCTCGATTAAACACCACACAGGAGGCAACTGTGCTCTCCCCCATGGTATGACTGATATCGAAACATTCCATCCGCTGGATAGGCCCACTCAATTCAAGGATTTCTTCGAGTAACACAAAACGCTGTTCGACCGTATTTTTATGGGACAAGCGCGTAACTACGGCATTCGTCGCATTGGTCACTGCTAACCGTAAGAAGCTTGCCCTGTCGGCGCGTACATTGGTCTTAATCGAAAACTTTTTATCTAATGCCTCAGAAACCGCCGCTTCAAGTTCATGTAATTCTTCAAAGTTGTGGCTAATCACCACTTCCTTTGGGATCGTGCGTTGAATATCCGCATTTAAATAAAACTGCAGGATGAAAGAGCGCAGCACTTCGTCCATATCGGTTTGGGCGGGTACGGAAGGATAATAGCTGCGACTGCCAAAGATTTTACCCTCGCGGATAAACAGCAAATGGAAACAGGCGATGCCCGACGAATAATGCACACCGATGACATCCATATCGCCTTTATTATTCGATACTTCCTGTTGTTCGGCGACTTTACGCAGCGCCATGATCTGATCGCGAAATCGTGCAGCTTGCTCATAGGCTTGTCGCTCGGCTGCAAGCTCCATTTTGTCAACCAAGGCGCTGATCACTTGCTGATCTTTGCCCTTTAAAAACAGGCTGGCGAGTTTCACTTGCTCATCGTAATCAGCGTTGCTGACTTTTCCCACACAGGGCGCGCTACAACGGGAAAGTTGATATTGCAAACAAGGGCGTGAGCGAGACTTGTAGTAAAGGTCGTCACATTGACGAATTGGAAACAGCTTCTGCATTAAATGCAGGCTTTCACGCACGGCGCCGCCGTTAGGATAAGGGCCAAAATAGTGGCCTTTTTCCCGCTGCGGACCACGATGATAAGCGAGCCTTGGGTGTTCGTGCTGGCTTAACAGTATGTAAGGATAAGATTTGTCATCACGCAATAACACATTGTATTTTGGCATGTATTGCTTGATGTAATCATTCTCAAGCAACAGCGCATCGGTTTCGCTGTGGGTCAGCGTCACATCAATATGGTGAATATGCGAGACTAAGGCTTGGGTCTTAACATTAGCGAGGTTTTTACGAAAATACGAGGTAAGCCGTTTTTTGAGATCTTTGGCTTTACCCACATAAATGACGTCATTCTTGACGTCATACATGCGATAAACCCCAGCGGAGGATGAAACCGTACGTAAAAAACTTTGGGCGTTAAATTCATTCGACATCATTTACACCCACAGTTTTGCAGAGTTAACACAGACAACATGGCAACATTTAACCCACGAACTCACACGACTCAAGCCATCGACCAACGAAATTCACTTACTATTAAAAATGGCCAGCATCCAACATCTTATAGCGAATAGCTAACCGCGTTAGCTCGACATCACCACTGATCCCCAGTTTGGCAAATAGGCGGTAACGGTAGCTGTTAACGGTTTTAGGGCTTAAGTTCAACTGCTCAGAAATATCGTTTACCTTCTCGCCGTTGGTGATCATCAACATGATTTGTAACTCACGTTCAGACAGAGACTTAAACGGGTTTTCATCGGCGGGATTAAACTGACTCAGCGCCATCTGTTGGGCAATTTCAGGGGATAAATAACGCTGGCCGCGAGACACCTGACGTATCGCCTGCAATACTTCCGGCGGCGTCGCCCCTTTCGTCAAATAACCCGAAGCGCCAGCCTGCATGACCTTGCTCGGGAATGGATCTTCCGTGTGCACAGTCAACACAATAATTTTAGCATGGGGTTGATAACGCAGAATTTTTCGAGTGGCCTCCAGTCCGCCCATCCCAGGCATATTCATGTCCATTAAGATCACATCGGCTTCGTTCTGGCGAGCCCACTGCACCGCAGTCTCACCATCAGGGGCTTCGCCCACCACTTTGATCCCACGTTCATCTTCCAAGATGCGGCGGATCCCAGTTCTCACAAGCTCATGATCGTCAACCAAATATATCGAAATCAACTTAACCCACCTTTTACAATTTACAGCTCGATCCGCGCGTTAAACAAAGCAACACAGCAGACGGATAACGAGTTCATAAGGCTAATTTAGCCCAACAACCCCATTTAGCAAAGCATAAATTCAACATTGTTAACTAGATGATATTTAAAGAAAGGGTTCCAGAATAGCATACCAATAAAAAGCGTTTAAAAACGAAGCAATACACAAAGCGCTATCAGCCTAAATGCTTGTTGGATCGGTAGTACAGCACAAACAAAAAAGGCCATCATTACTGATGGCCTGTTTCGTGAATATAGCGTAGGAGCTGCGCTTCAAATCAGCAACCCAAGGGTTCAAACGATGTAAATGCAAAATGCCGCTAATTGCTTAGCGGCATTTTAACTAAATATGGCGGAGGAGCAGGGATTTGAACCCTGGGTGGGCTATAAACCCACGCCGGTTTTCAAGACCGGTGCATTAAACCACTCTGCCACCCCTCCGAACGAGCGAGATAATAGCGATCTCTACTGCCACTGTAAACTTAAATTTATACTTAATCGTGTTAATTGGTTATTTCAAATTCAATTTTTGATTAAAAAACGTGTTTCAAAGTAAAAACAGAAAACTTGTGGCTGAGAGTGAGAAACCTTGGTTCAAATTGCACGAACAAAAAAGGCCATCATTACTGATGGCCTGTTTCGTGAATATAGCGGAGGAGCTGAACTTAGAATGAGGAACCTTGGTTCAAATTGCACAAACAAAAAAGGCCATCGTTACTGATGGCCTTTCTCGTAAAATATGGCGGAGGAGCAGGGATTTGAACCCTGGGTGGGCTATAAACCCACGCCGGTTTTCAAGACCGGTGCATTAAACCACTCTGCCACCCCTCCGAACGAGCGAGATAATAGCTATCTCCTACTCCGCTGTAAACTCTTAATTTAAAATAGCAATCCACATGGTCAATCTACATCCAATTTGCTTAAAAAATCGCATAATTCGACTTATGCTTTGAATTTCCGGTCAGTTAAAGCGCCACTAACAAGGCGATCCACTACATAACTTTTTATCAGGATATTAGACTTAAGCTCGATTAATATTGATTAAACGGTCGGATAGTTTCTGCATTTCAAGGCTTAACGCATCGAGTGCGGTCGCATCAAGTGAGTTATCTTCACTAATGCTATTAATCCTCACCGCCAACTCATTGATCTCCTGAGTCACTTGGCTTTGTTGCTGAGCAGCTAAAGCAATTTGCTGGGCTCGCTGCGAAATATCATCGAAACTTTGTACAGTACTCGATAGAGAACTGGCCGCTCCCTCAGCCTCAGCAACTGCGTGGACAGTGCGGGACTCGCCCGTTTGCATCGCTTGTACCGCAAGCCGAGATGCTGATTGCAAAGCATTAATCATGGTACTGATTTCATTGGCGGAATCTTGAGTACGACCAGCAAGAGTTCGCACTTCATCGGCAACAACCGCAAAGCCGCGACCCTGTTCCCCCGCCCTTGCCGCTTCTATTGCCGCATTTAACGCTAACAGATTAGTTTGCTCTGAAATCGCCTTGATCACATCCAATACGGCGCCCACTTTCTGGCTATCTTGAGCCAACTGGGATATCACCTTGGTCGCATTGGCGATCTCCCCCGCTAATGCCTCAATCGAGGCATTGCTGGATGACACTCGGGTTTGCCCTTCCCGCACCACAATTAAAGAGGATTGCGCCGTTGCAGCACAATCGTTAGTGTTATTCGCCACTTCCATCGCGCTTGACGACATTTGTGTTATCGCCGCGGCGAGTTGCGCACTCTCAAGACGCTGCTGTTCTGCACGTTGGGCTAACCTATGGCTGAGACCACTTAATTGCGTTGCCTCAAACTGAACTTTCTTCGCCTCTTGGGTGATCAAATCTAGCATTGCCCTCAGTGTACCCGCATAGGTATTTACAGCTCGACGCAAAGCGCCAATTTCATCATCCCGCTGAATTTGCAGCTCGACATTGGCGCCCAAATTACCGCTCCCAAGGGAAGCAATTTGATCTGTGGTTTCCTCAAGTTGCGCCAACAGTTTTTTCCCCGACAACCAAGCCAAATAAAGTAAAATGGCGAGCAAGGGCAATAAAAACAACAAAATATCAAAGGTCAGCTCACGGGCAAGCCCTGTGACTCGAGTCTTTGGCGTTACAAGACCAATCACCCATCCGGTATCAGGCATCACAAAAAGGCTTACCTCGCTCGCCTGATTGAGTCTTCCATCCTTATCTAAACTCACTGAAATAACGTTATTAATTGAGGTTTGTTTAAGCGCAGCTTCAACGGGGGTAAGCCAAGGTAACTGCCCGACGAGATCGGTAAAGCGCAGCATAGTGTCGGACTTATTCGCTTCAGGAAAATGCAAGATATTACCCGCTTGATCTAAAGCAAAAGCATAGCCGTCAGTTACATTGCCATGTTCTGTTAGAAATTTTGCTAAATCATCAAGTTTCAAATCTATTGTTGCGACCCCGGCAAATGTCCCCGTCAGACGATATGGCACACTGCATGTCACCATCGCCACTTTCGTCACGGTATCCTGATAGGCTTCAGACCATAGGCACTGGGATACTGAACTCGTGCGTGCCCCTGTATACCAAGGATCATTGTGATAGCCAGGGCCAGATTGCGCATTATAGTCATCGGAATAAGCCAGCAAATTATCGCTACCACGGGCCCAGAAAAAACTATGGCGGGTACTTCCAGCGACAAATTTATCAGGCTCAGGCCAAATCCCGCCGCCAGCGATAGTGAGATCGCCATTATTATCAATTAGATTGGGTAAGGAATTAAGGTAAAGAGCTTGCTCGTGGGGTAACACTTCTGCGAGATGTGCAAGGCTTAAGGTAATGCCCTCAATGCTTGCAAGCTTGAGCGCGAGTTGCCTCACGATACTGCTACCGGTTTGCTCGATTAACTCTTGACTCGCCGCCACTACTCGAGGTTGCCCCCTAAGTGACATCACACCAAAAACAGCAAGTCCGGTCAGTAAAAGCAGCACTATGCTGCCCATAGTGAGGCGCTGCGAAATACGTGTTGGTAACCACATAGCTTTCTCTACTTAAAATAAGTCACCCAGATGGGAGAATTGCTCGGCCGTATGACCCAAGATTGTCGAGAATCATACGTCGCACCATCCTAGTGCAAATTTTAAAGGCCATAAAAACCATTAAGTTGGCCACGGATTTGAGTGTAGACCATAAATAGAAAGAGCGGACTAAAATGCCGCTAATCAGCCACAGTAACGCAGCTTTGAATGAAAACATGGGATTCAAATTGCACAAACAAAAAAGGCCACCATTGCTGATAGCCTAGCTCCTGAATATGGCGCAGGAGCTGCGCTTAGAATGAGGAACCTTGGTTCAAATCATACAAACAAAAAAGGCCACCATTGCTGATAGACTATCTCGTGAATATGGCGCAGGAGCTGCGCTTAGAATGAGGAACCTTGGTTCAAATCACACAAACAAAAAAGCCATCATTACTGATGGCCTTTCTCGTGAATATGGCGCAGGAGCTGCGCTTAAAATCAGGAACCCAAGGGTTCAAACTATATAAATGCAAAAGGCCGCTAATTGCTTAGCGGCTTTTTGACTAAATATGGCGGAGGAGCAGGGATTTGAACCCTGGGTGGGCTATAAACCCACGCCGGTTTTCAAGACCGGTGCATTAAACCACTCTGCCACCCCTCCGAACGCCGAAAATAATATAAGCATACCGCTAGCTTGTAAACCTCAATTTTTAATTCTTGAATCAAATGCTCAACTTATATCCACTCAGGTGTTTTTTACGGCAAATACATCACCCGTTTTAACGAATAATCGGGCAAACAGACGTAAAAACACCTATACAGTGAGAGACTTGTCGTCTTGGTATGGTAAAATCACTGTAACTTTTCACGGTAAATGCTTATATGAATTCACTCTTGATACCCACGTCTTCACTCGCACCTGAATTTAGCCTGCCAACCCTTTCTGAAACGGATGCTAATCTAAGCGCATTACTCTTAGGGCAAAAGCGCACTGTGGATGCGTTTAAACTCCACCAAGCTATTGTCGATCAACACTTATATTTAGCCGATTTCCCGAGTATTGACCGCCAGTTAATCATCAAAGCTTGTATCGATAGCCTAGCACCTCTATCCCCTGCGTATTTAGTGGCGACACGTCCGATTGATAAGGCGGTAACATTTCAGTGGCAGTCCGATAAGCCACTGGAAAATCAAGGAAGTATTGCCGAGAAAACCACTCACTATTGCTACCTTAGTGGTAATATTCGCCGCGCTGATTTAGTTGGCCGTATGGTGCAAACTGGGACAACGAGTCAGTATAAAGCTGGCGCCCTTGCCCAATGCCATTATGTATTTATTTGCGCCGAGTCACTGTGGAAACGTGAAGGTTTATGGGAATTAGTGATGCAAATCCTTACCCATAAAGAATATCAAATTAGCAGCAGCCTAAGTCCTATTCCACTGAACTGTAAGATTGTCCTCGTTGGTGCTGGGATGATTTATAGCCAAGTCAGAACAGAGGATTGGCAATTTCAACGTCACTTTACACTACTAGCTGAACTCGCCAGCGAAATCGACTTGGTGCGTTATAAAGAGTCACAATACGTCACATGGCTGCAAGCGGTTGCCCAAAGCGTGGATGTCACGCTTGAACAATCCAGCTTAGCGCCACTCTTTCGTTATAGTGCACGGTTAACCGAACATCAACGTCGTCTCAGTTTGTCTATGCTCGAGTTTGCCCAACTCATGGTGCAAGCAAAAGCCTACCGTGGTAAACCAAGTATCAATGCAAGCAGTATTGAGCACGCGTTAACCCAAGCCAACTATCGGCATAACAGTTCGGAAGAATATTCAGGCCAAAGCTTCGATGACAATTTCATAAATCTGCCAACTTCGGGTGCTATGGTTGGCCAAATCAATGGCTTAACTGTGATTGATGCTATCGATTATAGCTATGGTGAACCTGCGCGGATCACGGCATCGGTTCACTACGGTGATGGTGAAGTAGCCGATATTGAAAGAAAATCTGAACTTGGCGGGAATATACATGCCAAAGGCATGATGATCCTTTCAGCCTGTTTATACCGTATCTTTGGACGAGACGCACCTTTACATCTGAACGCCAATATCGTTTTCGAGCAATCCTATCAAGAAATTGATGGCGATAGTGCATCACTCGCAGAGTACTGTTGTTTGATGTCGGCGATTGCCGAGCAGCCCATTATTCAATCACTGGCGATTACCGGCGCATTGGATCAATTTGGTAATGTGCAAGCGATTGGCGGTATCAACGAGAAGATTGAAGGCTTTTTTAATCTGTGTGAGCGCCGCGGACTTACCGGAGAACAAGGCGTTATTATGCCCAAGTCGAACGTGCTACAGCTAAATCTTAATCCCAAAGTAATTACAGCTGTAGGCAAAGGACTGTTTCATATCTATGCCATTGAGCATATGGATCAGGCTGTAGAGCTATTAATGCAAATGCCCGCGGGTGTTGCCGATGAAGATAATGATTTCCCTCATGATTCATTATACGGCCTCGTACAGGAACGATTAGATAAGCTCGCAGGAAATGGAGAGGAGGAAATCGGTCTAATCACAAGATTGCTCGCAAAATTGGGATTTTTTCGCCGCTAATTAGCTGATCGGAGTTGTTTAGCTTACACGTGTTCGCTAATCTTGGCGGCTCTTATTGCTGGAGTAGTAAAACAATGAATAAAGCAAACAGTTTCAATAAAGAAGAACTCATCGCCTGTGGCCATGGGAAATTATTTGGTCCAAACTCACCTCGTCTACCTGTCGATAACATGCTGATGATGGATAGAATCGTCACTATCAATGATAATGGCGGTGAGTTTGGCAAAGGTGAAATTGTCGCTGAACTCGATATTAATCCAGACTTATGGTTTTTCGACTGCCACTTCATAACCGATCCTGTGATGCCAGGCTGTTTAGGCCTAGATGCCATGTGGCAGCTCGTTGGCTTCTATTTAGGCTGGGAAGGCGCTGAAGGTAAAGGGCGTGCACTAGGTGTCGGTGAAGTGAAGTTTACGGGCCAAGTATTACCTGGCGCGAAGAAAGTCACTTACAAGCTCAATATCAAGCGTACTATTCACCGTAAACTGGTAATGGGCATTGCCGATGCAATTCTTGAAGTGGATGGCCGTCAGATCTACAGTGCAACCGATCTTAAAGTCGGTGTCTTTAGCGATACCTCTACATTCTAATCCGCCTTACTCCAAAACACTGAAGATATAAGTACTGCAGATATAAAAATGCCCTCATCTGAGGGCAATATGCTGCATTACTTTACTTATTCTGGGCTATTTAATTAGTGAGGTAAAACTCAATTATTTATTAAATAGCCCATTAACTCGGCCATCTACACCTTCACGCCAACCACCTAACCACTGCGATCGCGAATCAAGATTTGCATATGGACAGAGCTCCTTAGAGCGTCCACCAACCCCAGCTTGGAATCCTTTTGAAAAAGCTCTGTCTAAACGATCTCGTTTTTGTCTTTTCATGCAAGCGTCCTCTGTTCTACATAAAATAGAAGCAAAAGCTTCACACATAGGAATAGTGCTTTTTGACGCCAAGATCAATCAAAAAATCGTCCATTTTATCGACTATTTATTAAACTATTGAGATCATGATTAAAAAAAATCGAGGCATTTTGCCTCGATTTTTTAAGTCTGAATTGAAGCTTAAAATTTAACGAATTCGACGACGGAACCACACTAATGGCAAGGCAAATAACCAAGCTAGGGTTGCTGCACCTTGACGTTCATAATTACTATTATCAGTGTTTTCATCAACTACAGTACAAGCTTCACCGCTAGAGGCCGGTTTTAACACGACCATACGCGGAACATAGGCTGTAACTGGATTACCATTACCACTGAGTTCAAATAACGGCATTCCATTTTCACCAACAATAATATTACCCTTAGAATCTAACTGAAACGAAGGTTTACGAATAAAGGCAGTACCCACTATGGTGCCATCTTCATTAATGCTAGTCGCTTCAACAACGAGAATATCACTGTTATAAGTCAACAACTTACCTGTGCCATCAGTAAATTCAACCTTATGACGGCTCCAATTACCATCCGCGCCCTTTTCATAACCCTTAGACTCGCAAGTTAACAGGTTATTAAGATTGCTGAATTCACCTGTTGATTTCTCATACAAGAAACCAGCCTTAGGACGGGGCTTTTCTTTGTCGTAAGTCGTTTCAATATAACCAACAACTTGGCCTTTATTGTTAATATCTTTTGGCTTACTTGAAAGATCCGTTGCCGTTGAGCCAAAATCATTCGGAGTCACATAGGCAACTTCCGGCGTATTGGTATCAAATACGAAAAACTTATCACGTAAATAGCCTTGGATATAACTACGATAACTACCAACAAGAATCCCACTGTCATTAATATCATAGGCGATAGAACTTGAAATTGAATCTCCCATAGGGATCCAATGGTATTGATAGTTCCCTTCGAAGTCCTTAGACCAATAGGCTGCATCTTGACGCAGCTTATCTGTATCATTATTACGATAAACGTGTGAACGACCAACAACGACACCGTTATCATTCAAACCGAGCGCTTGAGCAGTAAAAGTCAAGGTATTATCAGCTTTAGGCGTTAAACCTAGAGGCAACTCAGTGCCTGTGGCTACATCATTCTCGATTTGCCATACATAGCCACGAGTCTGATATTGAATATTACGTGTCCCCGTAGAGTTCGGATATTGCTCACGTTGCACACAAATATCCAACGGCAAGGTATTATCCGTTCCTAAACAATAATTGACACGATCGCTACCATATTTACTGATATCAATACTGGCATAACCCGCTACTAAATTATTGTTATTAATGGCTGTTGCCGCAGACCATCCGCCTAACTCAACCGTTTTATCATCTTTTACATATTTCGTAAAAGGCGGTTCCAGTGGAATTTCAATATTGCCGGATTTCGCAACACCGCGGAACTCGTAGTCGCGGTAATACCAATAATCATCGGCTACATCTGCAGTGGCTGTATTCTCTGTTTTCTTTTCAGGCGCAGTCATACTACCTACTTTCACGCCCGCATCATTAATACCGTAGTAAAAAGTATCGACTGAGTTGACAATCGAAGTATCACTCGGTGGTGTAGTACCATTGATACTGTCAAAAGTTGGCTTCCATGCGCCATAAGCACCATTTTGTGCTGCGATAAAAGCAAAGTTATTGGCAATAATCGCCGAAGTAATTGAATAGGTAATAGTTTCCTCTTTGGCTATACCATCTTCGACATCAATAACTCCGCCTTCCACATCAGATGTACTAAGTTTTTTCTTACCTTTGATGATACCGACCAACTCGTCGTTAGCATTAACGCCTAAGGCATAACCATTACGGGCACCTTGGAAGCTGTCAGAGAGCGGCAGATCATAATCATCAAGGTTAACGATTTCATAGACAGGTGCAGCATGGGCACTGTTTAATACACCAAGGACACCTAAGGCAACCAAGGAAAGGGCTTTATCCAACTGTAACTTCATTAATTCTATTCCCATTTTTATTATTGGTTTACTTCAGTGACTCAAGCTCTTCCCATCGCTCGAAGCAAACTTCCAATTGCTTTTCTTTATCCGCCAACTGGCTCAATACCTGATTGACTTTATCCTGCGCCTGACTATAAAAGTCTGAATGTCCAATGGTGGTCTGCAATGCGAGAATATCGGCCTCTAATTGCTCCATCACAGTGGGTAACGACTCTAACTCACGCTGTAACTTATACGACAGTTTTTTTACCGCTTTCGCAGGTTCCGCAGCCTTAACTTCAACGGCTTTCGTTTCAACCGCTGGAGCTTCGACCGCCTTTTGCGAACTAGGTTCCTCAGAATAAAACTTTGCCCCCTGATTCACTGCGTCTTGATAACCACCAACATACTCGCTCCAATGGCCATTACCCGCATACCACCAACTACTGGTGACGGTATTATCGATAAATGCCCTATCATGGCTCACCAACAAAAGTGTGCCTTGATATTCAGTTAGCAGCGACTCTAACAATTCTAGAGTCTCAATATCAAGATCGTTGGTCGGTTCGTCGAGTATGATTAAGTTTGCAGGGCGAATTAATAGCTTAGCCAGTAATAGACGGTTCTTCTCACCACCCGACAGCGCTTTCACTGGTGTTCTGGCGCGCATAGGCGAGAACAAAAAGTCTTGCAAATAACTTAATATGTGGCGGTCTTGACCATTAATCGTGATAGTTTTTTTACCTTCACCAACGTTATCTTCAACCGTTTGTTCAGGATCTAAGGCTTCGCGATATTGGTCAAAATAAGCTATTTCGAGCTTAGTGCCGACTTTAATTTCGCCCGATTGCGGTTGCAGCTTCTCGATTAATAGTTTGATCAAGGTCGATTTACCACAGCCGTTCGGGCCAATCAGCGCAATGCGGTCACCGCGGATCACTGTGGTATTAAAGTTTTTCACCAGATTTTTATCGGGCAGATTGAAGTTAAGATCTTGAACATCAAATACTAACTTACCAGAACGTTCGGTATCCGATACCGCCATCTTAGCGTTGCCTTGACGATTCAAACGTTCACTGCGCTCATCACGAAGCGCTTTAAGTGCGCGCACTCTGCCTTCATTACGGGTACGTCTGGCTTTAACGCCTTGACGGATCCACACTTCTTCATCGGCGAGACGCTTGTCAAACAAGGCATTTTTCTCAGCTTCAACGCGCAGCCATTCTTGCTTACCATCAAGATACATTTGATAGTTGCCCGGCCATGAGGTCACAACACCACGGTCTAAATCGACAATCCGCGTCGCCATACGGGCAATAAAGCCCCTATCGTGACTGATAAACACGATAGCACCTTGATAATCAAGTAAAAATTTTTCAAGCCATTCAATCGTGTCTATGTCTAAATGGTTGGTCGGTTCATCAAGTAACAACAGATCTGGCTCGCTGACCAGTGCTCTGGCTAACGCCACTTTACGCTGCCAACCACCGGATAACTCGCTCAACGATTTGTCAGGGTCGAGGCCTAACAACTCGCAGTTTTGTTGAATGCGAGAATCGAGCTGCCAACCATTATAGTGATCTAAGGTTTCTTGCAGACCTTGCATCTCATTTAACATACGATCCATTTGTTCTGGATCGGCATGGGCGACATCGTGGGACAGTTGATGATAACGCTCAAGCGCCTCACCCACTTCCTTTAATCCTGCCGCGATATACGCGTATACCGTTCCTTGCTCAGCTTTTGGCGGGTCTTGCTGTAAACGACTAACACTCACATTACCGGCAATATTGAACTCGCCTTCATCCAGCAGCACATCGCCGGATAACACTTTTAATAAACTCGACTTGCCGGCACCATTACGGCCAACAATACACACGCGCTCGCCGCGTTGAATAGTAAAATCCGCTTTTTGTAACAACGGAGTGTAACCATAGGCTAAAGAGCCACTATTGATACGAACCAGACTCAAACTAAGCTCCTGTAAACTCTTGTAATTGCGTTGCGTTAAATGGCCAATGTAATTCTCTATCATCCCAGGCTTTAAGCACAGGGATCGATACGCCATAACGCTGCGCGAGGTATTCATCGTCACATATATCTATGGCCCGATAGCCAATGTCGGCCGCGTCCAGTAACGCCGCGGCCAGTTCACACAGATGGCAGCCATCTGTGTGATATAGCAGATAAGGCCTGTTATCCCGCTCTGCTTGAGTCAACTCAGGCATGGGTGATAAGCCAGGTATTATGGATATGTGGATTACGTTTGTAGTCCATAGGCAAAGTCATGTCATCAATGTTCGTCACATTAATGTTCATCTTTGTCAGCGTCTCTATGTCCATCTTAAACTTACGTTTATTGTTAGAGAACACTAGCTCTCCCGTTGGGCTGAGCAGTTTCACTAAGGATGCCAGTAAATTCACATGATCCCGTTGCACATCAAACGAATCTTCCATGCGCTTAGAGTTTGAGAAGGTCGGCGGATCGATAAAGATCAGATCGTACTGTTCATTACAATCCCTAATCCACTGCATGCAGTCAGATTGAACAAACTCATACTGCTTACCTTGCAGGCCATTGAGCGCAAAGTTGTCCTTCGCCCAAGCGATATAGGTATTGGACATATCTACCGTCGTTACCGACTTAGCACCGCCAAGCGCTGCATGCACAGAAGCTGAACCTGTGTAAGAGAACAAGTTCAGTACGCGGCGACCTTTAGACTTTTGACCAACTAAACGACGTGTCAATCTGTGATCGAGGAATAAACCTGTATCCAAATAACCGGTTAAGTTCAACTTGAACTTAGCGCCATATTCGGTAGTGATAAGCTCTAACTTGCGCTCATCCAGCTTTTGATATTGACTCGTGCCCTTTTGACGCTCACGGGTCTTCATGATCATCTTGTTAGGATTGATGCCAATGGCCGATGGCAGTGCTAATAACACATCACTTAAACGACGCTTAGTCACGGCTTCAGGTATGGTCGCTGGCGCCATATACTCTTGAATAATCACGTAATCTAAATACTTATCTACTGCGACGTTATATTCAGGAATGTCGGCATCGTAAATACGATAGCTATCGATGCCTTCTTTCTTCGCCCATTTCTCTAATAACTTGGCATTCTTCTTAATGCGGTTAGCAAAAGCTGGAGCGATATCGGCAATGTCGACGCCATCTGGCAGCACTGGCGTATCACGGCGAGTACTGTTGGCATGTAAGGTATAGATGTTAAAAGCACATTCAAGCGCGCCGTTAAACATCTTCATTTGTTTATCGGCTTTAAGCTTTAGCGATGACACCAGTTCGATATCACTACACAGCATGGCCACTTTCCAGCCGCCAAACTCTTTCTTAAACTTGTCGCCCAGCTGATAGTAAAGCTGCAATAACTCAGACACATTGCCTAAACGCTCACCATAAGGTGGGTTAGTGATCAAATAGCCGCTTTCCGCAGGCGGCGCTATCGTTAAAGCATCCGCAACTTGAAACTCGATTAACTCCAGTACACCGGCATTTTCGGCATTACGTTTCGCCAACGCGACTAAGCGCGAATCGATATCAGAACCGTAGAATTTAATCTCGCAACGTTTCACGCCTAATGAAGCACGCGCTTTCGCTTCTTCAACGATTTCTTGCCACACGGCTTTATCATGGCGACGCCAATGTTCAAAACCAAAACGGCTACGTTGCAGACCAGGGGCAATATCGGCTGCCATTAACGCCGCTTCAATCAGCACTGTACCGCTACCACAGAAAGGATCGAGCAAGGTTGAAGGCGCCGCTTGCCAGCCACTGCGTACGAGCATGTTAGCGGCTAAGTTTTCCTTCAATGGCGCTTCACCTGTGGTCGAACGATAGCCACGTTGATGAAGCGATGGACCCGAGAAGTTCATCGCAATCGTGATCACGCCATTACGGAAATGCGCATCGACTTTAAATTCAGCATCAACGCGAGATACATTCGGACGCTCAATATCATCGTCACGGAAACGATCGACAATCGCATCCTTAATCTTCAAGGCGCCAAACTGGGTATTATTAAGAAAACCACCCGTACCATGGAAATCGATACTAAAAGTGCTTTTATTGGAAAAGTGTGCCGGCCAATCGACACAATAGGCTGCATTATAGAGTTGTTCTGCCGACTCGCAGCTTCCTTTATAGATAACCAACACAATGCGGCTGGCTAAACGTGTCCATAAAGTGATGCGATACGCTAAAGCTAAAGAGGCAGTGAAATACACACCAGCAACACTCTCTTTTACTTCAGTCGCACCAAATTCTGTCAGCTCTTGGGCTAAGCTATATTCAAAGCCCTTAGGGGCGGCGGCAAAAAAATTAAGCATGGGATAATCAGTACGCAGTCAAAATCAAAGCGACATTATACCTGCTCGGATACATAAAAGATAAACAGTTATTAGCCAAAGCCCCATTTAGTCACTGTCTTGGCCTAAGATAATCGACGAAAAATCCCCAACTTATACGTAAATCGTATGAATGCCGCCCATCCCGCTTTATATTTAAGCGTTCACCACCTTTTTCAATCTTCGTCCTTGCATTGCAAGGGCACTGCCGTTATAGTCTGCCCCGCTTTGAAGACGGACGCGGGATGGAGCAGCATGGTAGCTCGTCGGGCTCATAACCCGAAGGTCGTAGGTTCAAATCCTGCTCCCGCAACCAATTTAAAGCAAAATAGTAAAGTAAAACAGATAGATATCGGACGCGGGATGGAGCAGCATGGTAGCTCGTCGGGCTCATAACCCGAAGGTCGTCGGTTCAAATCCGGCTCCCGCAACCACTTTCTTACTAGTG